>NZ_JBPPGJ010000009.1:0-279935 GCF_051594765.1 Oryzibacillus soli | reverse complement strand
GTGGGATACTTACGAGCATATGGATATGATCCGGGCAGGCTTCTGCCTCGATGATTTCGACTCCTTTTCGTTCACATAGCTCCCGTAAGATCTTCCCAATTTCTCTTTTCAGTTTTCCATATACCACTTGTCTCCGATATTTGGGCGCAAAGATCACGTGGTATTTACAGTTCCATTTCGTGTGTGCTAGACTGCTGTTGTCCATCCTTTGTTCTCCTTCGATACTTTTTAGCGGTTGGCAGACCGGCTAAAATTTTATCATCGAGTTCAAAGGATTGACTACTCATAGCTATAAGCTTCCTGAACCCCCAGTCGAACTGGGGGTTTTCTTATACAAAATAATGAAGCCCTGCCGATCCGGCAGGGCTTCTTCTTCCTATTAGAACAATGATAGCTGATTGCTGTCCGGCAGGCCGCGGAAGCAGCCCATGTTTTTCAGCAGCTCCACGATGGTCTTGGTGGCTCGGCTTCGCTGCTGGAAGTCCTCGATGGAGAGGAAGTCCCCCTCGTCCTTCGCTGCAGCGATCTGCTTCGCCGCATTCTCGCCGATGCCGTCCACCGCTGCGAACGGGAACAGGAGCTTGTCTCCGTCCACCAGGAATTGGGTGGCATCCGAGCGGTACAGATCCACCGGCTTGAAGCCGAAGCCCCGGGCCGTCATCTCCAGCGCCATCTCCAGAATGGACACCATGCCCTTCTCCTTGGTGGTGGCCTGGAATCCCTTCTCCTCGATCTCGATGAGCTTGCTCAGGATGGCGTCATAGCCTTGACAGAACAGCTCCACATCGAAGGATTCGGCGCGGACGGTGAAGTACGTGGCATAATATTGGATCGGATAATACAGCTTGAAGTAGGCGGTCCGCACGGCAGAAATGACGTAAGCCGAGGCATGCGCCTTCGGGAACATGTACTGGATCTTCTCGCAGGAATCGATGTACCATTGGGGCACCTTGCAGTTCTTCATCTCCTGCTTCCATTCATCGCTCAGGCCTTTGCCCTTCCGCACGCTCTCCGTGATCTTGAAGGCCAGCCCCGCATCCATGCCCGCCTTATAGATGAGGTATAACATGATATCGTCACGGCAGCCGATAACCGTCTTGATCGTACAGGTTCCGTTGCGGATGAGCTCCTGTGCGTTGCCCAGCCATACGCCGGTTCCGTGCGACAGACCCGAAATCTGCAGAAGGTCCGCGAAGGTGCTCGGTTGGGATTCCTCCAGCATCTGCCGGACGAACTTGGTGCCCATCTCCGGCACGCCATAGGTGGCCACCGTCGTCCGGATCTGCTGCGGGCTTACGCCCAGAGCGTCAACGGAGTTGAACATGCTCATGACCTTCGGATCGTTCATCGGAATCGAGGTCGGATCCACGCCGGTCAAGTCTTGGAGCATCCGCATCATGGTCGGATCATCGTGTCCCAGAATATCGAGCTTCAGCAGGTTCTCGTCGAAGGCGTGGTAATCGAAGTGGGTCGTCTTCCAATCGGCGCTCGTATCATCGGCCGGGAATTGAACCGGAGTAATGTCCTCCACATCGATGTAGTCCGGCACGACGACGATGCCGCCGGGATGCTGGCCGGTGCTCCGTTTGACGCCGGTGCAGCCTGCCGCAAGGCGCAAGACCTCCGCCGTCTTCCAGCTCTTTCCCTTCTCCTCCTCGTATTTCTTTACGAAGCCGTAGGCGGTCTTCTCCGCCACCGTGCCGATGGTACCGGCGCGGAATACGTTCTTCTCGCCGAACAGCACCTTCGTATAGTTATGCGCATGGGGCTGGTACTCGCCGGAGAAGTTCAAGTCAATATCGGGAACCTTGTCTCCCTTGAAGCCCAGGAACGTCTCGAAGGGAATGTCCTGCCCTTCCCCCTTCAGCGGACCGCCGCAGTTCGGACAATTCTTGTTCGGCAGGTCGAAGCCCGACGGAACGCTGCCGTCCGTGAACCATTCGCTGAATTGGCAGGCCGGGCACATATAGTGCGGAGGCAGCGGATTGACCTCCGATATTCCAAGCGCCGTCGCGACGAAGGACGAGCCGACGGAGCCCCGGGAGCCGACCAGATAGCCGTCGGCGTTGGATTTTTTGACGAGGCGCTCCGAGATCAGGTAGTTGGCGGAGAAGCCATAGCCGATGATCGGCTTCAGCTCCTTCTCCAGCCGGGCCGTCACCAGCTCCGGTATGGGATCGCCGTAGAGCTTGCGCGCCGTCTCGTAGCACTTCTCCCGGATCTCCTCCTCCGCACCCTCGATGATCGGGGAGAAGAGGCCGTTGTCCGTGGGACCGCCGGTCTTCGGGAACAGCTTCAGCTCCTCGAATTCGTCCGCCAGCTTGGAGGTATTGTGAACCACCACCTCTTTGGCCAGCTCCTCGCCCAGAAATGCGAACTCTCTGAGCATCTCGTCCGTCGTCCGGAAGTGAACGTCCGGCTTCCGCTGGTCCTTCAGCGGACTGAAGCCGGTTATGCCCTGGATCGTAATGTCCCGGCAGATCTTGTCCCGGGGGTGCAGATAATGCACGTTGCCGGTGGCGATGACCGGCTTGCCCAGCTTCCGGCCGATGTCGATGACCCGGCGGACGGCCTGCTCCAGCTCCTCGCGGCTTCCGACGAGCCCCTTCTCCACCAGGTGCATATTCACCTCGATGGGCTGGATCTCCAGCACGTCGTAGAATTGGGCAACCACCTCCGCTTCCGCCACGGTCTTGTTCAGGACGGTCTCGAAGAACTCGCCCTTCTCGCACCCGGACGTGACGAGCAGTCCCTCCCGGTATTCCACCAGCTTGCTCTTCGGAATGCAGGCCACCCGGTGGAAGTACTCCGTATGGGACATGGAGATCAGCTTGTACAGATTCTTCTTGCCCGCCTGGGTGCGGGCATAGATGCAGCAGTGGAACGGACGCTGGTTCGACAAGTCCTTGCCCACATAATCGTTCAGCTGTGCCAGATTGGTAATGCTCTGGTTCTCCGATTCCTTAATCAGATGGTACAGCACGTAGCCTAACGCCTCCGCGTCATCCACGGCCCGGTGATGATTCTCCAGACTGACCTTGAAACGGTCGGACAGCGTGTTGAGCCGGTGGTTCTTCATGTTAGGGAGCAGGAGCCTGGCCATCTCCAGCGTATCCAGCGCCGGGTTCGGGAATACCGGAAGACCCAGCCGCTTCAGATTCTCCTGAATGAAGCCCATGTCGAACCGGGCGTTATGGGCGACCAAGACGGCGTCCCCTACGAACTCGACGAATTTCGGCAGCATCTCCGACAGCTCAGGAGCGTCCTGCACCATCTCATCGGTTATGCTGGTCAGCTGCTGAATATTGTACGGGATCCGCTCATGGGGATTGATGAAGGTGGAGAACCGGTCGATCACCTTCTCATCCCGCATCTTGACCCCGGCCAGCTCGATGATCTTGTTATTGATGATGGACAGGCCCGTGGTCTCGATATCGAAGACCACATATTCCGCTTCCCGCAACGGGCGGGGCTCGGGATTCATAACGATGGCCACAGAGTCGTTGACTACATTGGCCTCTACGCCGTAGATCACCTTAATGCCGTGCTTCTTAGCTGACTTCCCCGCATCCGGAAAAGCCTGCACCCCGCTGTGATCGGTTACGGCGATAGCCTTATGCCCCCACTTGGCGGCGGTCTTGACGTAATCGTCGATGGTATTGATGCCGTCCATGGTGCTCATGTTCGTATGCAGGTGGAACTCCACCCGCTTCTCCGTTGCCTGGTCCTTCCTCTCGGCCGGGGGTACCAGCTCGTTCACGTCCTGCGGGATCATCATCAGCTCCGGCGGGTTCTGGAACCGGTCATATTCGACCTTGCCCCGGAGCTTCAGCCATTTGCCGTTGGTGATGAGCGCATAGATCTTCTGGTCCTCCTTCGTCTTGGCGAAGGCCTTGATGGCCAGAGAATCGGTGTAATCGGTAATGCTAAAGCTGTATAGAACCGTACCGGTCTTCAGCTCCTTGGTCTCCAGGCCGAATACCATACCCTGGATGGCGACCCGCTTCTCCTCCTCGCGGATCTGCTGCAGAGGAACGGCTTCTTCCCTAATATCGTAGCCCACCATCAGCTTGAGCTCCGCATCGGAGCCCTTGGAGGCTTCGTCTTCCTTCTCAATGGAGGTGATGATCTCCTGGGTGACGGTCTTGCCTTCCTCCGAGATCTGCTGGGCGAATTGCTCGTAGACCTGCTCCTTCAACTCGGCGGATTCGTTGACCTTCAGCTTGACGTGGTACGAACGGGCGAAATACCGGTCGAAGAACAACTTCACCAGCTCGTCGATCTGCTTCTTCTTTGCTAGTTCCATACCGAACTGGTCCAGCATGGTTATATGGAGCACCGTGCCTTCGGCTTCCATCTTCGCTTTGCCCAGCCATCCGTTGACCGAAGCGACCTCGCGTTGGACCCATTCCACGAACAGGCTCCAATATTCATGGGCAATGTCTGCATGGGAGAGGTTCTCCGTATAATGCATGACGACCTTAACGGCGGCGATGTGGGCGAATTTGTCGCGCAGCATCTTCATGAAGGAGCGGTATATATCCTTCGGCACCAGAGTCCCGTTGACCAGGTGGAAGGTCCATTCCCGGTTGGAACGAGTGGTTTCGACCATGTCTATGTAACCGTCATGGAAATAGCCTTCCGCCACGTCGGCCGGAATCTGGGCATGCTGCAACAAGAGCTCAAAACGGTTGCGCTTGGACATCTTATGTGACGATCCCCCTCATTTCCCCGCTATGGGGGAGGACTGCCTTTCTATTTTCCTGTCTACGACAGGGTTCGTCAAGTCCCAATAGAAGGGCAATCGTTCCTTATGATGAAAAAGAGGCCCGCCTCCAACATCGGAGGCAAGCCTCGTTTCGCGCTTGCGGATTAATAAGCCCGTCCGAACAGGACGGTATGCTTGGCCGGTTCACCGCAGCACACGCAGGTGCTCTTGGTGACGGCCGGCTGGAACGGAATGTTCCGGCTGGTGGCTCCGGTCTCTTCCTTGACTTGTGCCTCGCAGGCGTCGGAACCGCACCAGCCTGCATAAGCGAAGCCGCGCTTTTCCTCCAGGAATGCCTTGAACTCGTCCAGCGTATCGACGCTGGTGAGGTTCTCATCCCGGAACTGCTTGGCCTTCTCGTACATCTGGGTGTGGATCTCCTCCAGCATGGCTTGGACCTCCTGAACGAAGTCCTCCTGCTTGATGATCTTCTTCTCGCCGCTTACGCGGGAGACCAGAACCATCTGGCCGGCTTCCATATCGCGGGGTCCCAGCTCCACCCGGATCGGAACGCCGCGCATCTCGTACTCGTTGAATTTCCAGCCCGGGCTTTGTCCCTCGCGGTCGTCCACTTTGACGCGAACCCCGGCTTGCTTCAGCTCGGCATACAGCTCATTAACCCGCGGCAGCACCTGGTCCCGTGTCTTCGGCGGACCGATCGGAATCATAATGACTTGGGTCGGCGCCACCTTAGGCGGCATAACCAAGCCCCGGTCATCACCGTGAACCATGATCAAGGCGCCGATGAGACGAGTGCTGACGCCCCAGGAGGTGGTGTGGCAGAACTGATGCTGGTTCTCGCGGTCCAGATACTTGATGTCGAAGGCGACAGCGAAGTTGGTTCCCAGATAGTGGGAGGTGCCGGCCTGTACCGCCTTGCCGTCCTTCATCATCGCTTCGATAGAATAGGTATCTACGGCACCTGCGAACTTCTCCGAAGGCGTCTTCTGTCCGACGACAACCGGAATGGCCAGGAAGTTCTCAGCGAAGTCCCGGTAGATCTCGAGCATCTGCATGGTCTCACGACGGGCGTCCGCCTCGTCCTCATGCGCGGTATGGCCTTCCTGCCACAGGAACTCGCTGGTGCGCAGGAATGGCTGGGTCCGCTTCTCCCAACGCACAACGTTGGCCCATTGATTGATGAGCAGCGGCAGGTCCCGGTAGGAATTGATCCACTCGGAATACATATGCCCGATCATTGTCTCGGAGGTCGGGCGGATGGCCAGACGCTCCTCCAGCTTCTCGCCGCCGGCTTCCGTTACCCACGGCAGCTCCGGGTTGAAGCCCTCCACGTGCTCCTTCTCCTTCTGGAAGAAGCTCTCGGGGATGAAGATCGGGAAATAGGCATTGCGGTGTCCGGTCTCCTTGAAGCGGCGGTCGAGCTCCCGCTGGATGTTCTCCCAGATCTCGTAGCTGTCCGGCTTGAACACGATACAACCGCGGACCGGCGAATAGCTCATGAGATCCGCTTTCTTGATGACGTCGATGTACCAGCGCGAGAAGTCCTCGCTCTGGGGGGTGATTTCTTTAACAAACTGCTTCTCGTTGGCCATGAAGATTGAACCCTCCAAACATTATCCCTGAATAAGCCGTAATATATCGTTATAGGTCACTGCGATCATCAGCAGCATCAGCATGGCGAAGCCGATGAAGTGCACGATGCTCTCCCGGTTCGGGTCAATAGGACGTCCCCTGACGGCTTCCACAGCGAGGAAGACCAGCCGGCTTCCGTCCAATGCCGGGAAGGGCAGCAGATTGAAGATGCCCAGATACAGGCTGAGCAGCGCAGACCACGAGATCATCGGGGCCAAGCCTGCGCTTGCGAATTGGCCGGATACCTCTACGATCCGGACCGGTCCGCCCAGATCATCCATCTTGAACTGGCCGAAGAGAAGTTGCTTGAATCCGACCAGGATATTCTGAGTTACGAACACCATCTGATCCCAAGCGCCGGAGATGGCCTCCCCGACCGCTACGCTGCGCTTGTCGTACGTCAGGGTGATGCCGACGCGGACCTTATCCTCCATCTGCTTCGGCGTCAGCGTCTTCTGCATCTGCTCCTTGTTGCGTTCGATGATCCACATCATCGGCTGATCCTTCGAGGCTTGGATCAATTCCGACAGCTTGCCGGAGTCGCTTCCGATGGCCGTATGGTTCACTTCCAGTACGATGTCGCCTTCCTTCAGGCCGGCTGTATAGGCGGGGCTATCCGCCTCCACCTTGCCCAGCTTGACGTTGGTCGGCATGCCGTTCATCACCATCACGATCAGGAACAGCAGGAAGGCGAGCAGGAAGTTCATCACCGGCCCCGCCGCAATGGACATGGCCCGCTGGGCGACGGTTTTGCTTCCGAACTGGCGGTCCCAGGGCGCAATCTGGGTTTCCTTGCCCCGGGCGACCATGTACGCATGAGGTTCTACAGGGAATCGAACCGATTCACCGTCCACAATCATGCGAACGAACAGCTCCCGTTCCAGATCGATGGCTTCCACCTCGCCCTGGATCGACTGGGATCTCTGGTCCAGCTGGTCCAGATAGAGATGGGTGATCCGGTCGTTCTTCAGACGGATGCCGATGGTTTGTCCCGCGGAAACTTGTACGATCTCCGGATCCTCTCCGGCCATGCGCACATATCCGCCGATGGGGAGCAGCCTGAGCGTATAGGTGGTCTCCCCCTTCTTGTATGAGAACAGCTTCGGTCCGAAGCCTATGGCGAATTCCCTGACCAGTATTCCCGCCCGTTTGGCGAAATAGAAGTGGCCCCATTCATGCAGCGTTACGAGCAAGAAGAACATGAGTATGATCTGTATACCGATTTGGACGTTGGACAATCTTCTTCCCCCTTTTGGTTCGGGTTGATCCGAAGGATGCGACGGCTGCTTGGCGCCTATGCTTAATTTACCATTAATCCGGAAGCCAACACAAGCGAGGCCGCCGATAGCCCAAGTCCTTCCCCCTATTCCACTTATATGCCGTTATGGGGGATGCTTATTCACTGCCTGTTCCTTCTTAAGAGATTACCGGCCTGCCGCTTCGCGGGCCCAACGGTCCGCTTCCACAATGTCGTCCAGATCGGGGGTGTGAACCGGAGTATGACGTTCCATGGTCCGGCTGATGACTTCTTCGATATCCAAGAATGCAATCTCTCCCCGCAAAAACCGGGCAACCGCCACTTCATTAGCGGCATTAAATATCGTAGGCATCGTCCCGCCCGTGCGGCCGCACTCGTAGGCCATGGCCAGACAAGGATACCGCTCGAAGTCCATTTCCTTGAAGTGAAGCTTCCCGATCTCCGCCAGCCGAAGCGGCTCGGTCGGTGTAGGCCTTCTTGCTGGATACGTGAGCGCATATTGAATCGGAACCCGCATATCCGGGTTGCCCAGCTGGGCCATCACGCTGTGATCCCGGAATTCCACCATGGAGTGGATGACGCTCTCCGGGTGCAGGAGCACCTCGATCTGATCGTAAGGCATCCCGAATAACCAGTGCGCTTCGATGACCTCCAGCCCTTTGTTGACCATTGTCGCCGAATCGATGGTGATCTTGGCTCCCATGGACCAATTGGGATGGCGGAGCGCCTCCTCGACCGTCACGCCTTCCAGCTCGGCTCTCGAACGACTGCGGAACGATCCGCCGGAGGCGGTCAGAATAATCTTGGAGACCTCCTGCCGGGACTCGCCGTTCAGGCATTGGAAGATGGCGGAGTGCTCGCTGTCGATCGGGAGCAGCGGCACGCCCTTGGCCTTGGCCCGCTCCGATACGAGATGGCCGGCCGTAACCAAGGTTTCCTTATTGGCTAGTCCGATGGCCTTGCCGGCATCGATGGCGGCCAAGGTAGGCTTCAGCCCTTGGCTGCCCACCACGGCCGTCACCACCAGATCAGCGTCCGTGGCGGCTGCAGCCTCGATCAAGCCTTCGTCGCCGTACAACACCTTGGTCTTCCGACCGGCTGCAAGTTCGACCTCCCGAGCTAACTCACGGTTGGCCACGGAAACCAGCCGAGGTGCAAAGCGATCGATCTGCTTCAGCAGAAGCGAGATGTTGCTGCCCGCCGCCAAGGCTTCAATTTGATAGCGGTCCGGATCATGGGCTACCACGTCCAAGGTTTGGGTGCCGATGGAGCCGGTAGAGCCCAGTACGGCTATGCGCTTTTTCATTATGCCACCCTTTTCCCTTAGGATGGGATCATGGAGATCAGATGAAGAAACGGGAACACGATCAGCCAGCTGTCTACCCGGTCCAAGACTCCTCCGTGACCCGGCAGAAGCGTTCCCGTATCCTTGATTCCCTTGACCCTCTTGTATGCGGATTGGATCAGATCGCCCATCTGGCCGACAGCGCCGATCAAGAGACCCAAGCCGACAGCCCGCAGCATCGACAGATGCTCCGGATGGAGCCAGCTGAATACCGCCGCGACGATGACGGATAGCAGAAGGCCGCCGAAGGACCCTTCGATGGTTTTATTCGGACTGATGGCCGGCCACAAGGGCGTTTTGCCGAAGGCTTTGCCCGTAAAGTACGCTCCGGAATCGGAAGCCCAGATGCAAAAAAACACGAGCAGCGTCCAAAACAGACCGTGCGGCTCGAGCCAGCGGGTAGCGATCATATAATGGAAGCCGAAGCCCATATAGAGGACTCCGATGACAAGAAAGGCAGCATGGTCGATCGTCAGCTTGTTCTTGGATACGACCGTTACGGTAAGCAGTGCCAGCATGAGGAACCAGAGGACCGACGACACGGAGATCTCTCCTCCGTCCACGATATGGTCCCAAGGCACCGTAATGGCCAGCATGGCGGCCAGCCCTAGCAAGCACGTTCCGGTAAAGGATTTCAAACCCATCATTTTCACATATTCATCATAGCCGATGATGGCAAGCAGCAGCACCAATCCGAAATACCAATAGCCGCCCAACGCCAACATGGCTACAAACACCCCACCGGCTACGACGCCGGTAATAATCCGTTGCTTCAACCCTGATTCCTCCAGTGCCTCTACAAGCCGCCGTATCTTCTGGAACGTCTTTGATATTCATGTATCGCTTCGTGGAAGTGCCGCTCGCCGAAGTCCGGCCAATACAAGGGAGAGAAGAAGAGCTCGGTGTAGGCCATCTGCCACAGCATGAAGTTGCTGAGCCGCAGCTCACCGCTGGTACGGATCAGGAGATCCGGGTCCGGCAGCCCTGAAGTCTTCAGGTACCGGCCGAAGGTCTCCTCTTCGATGTCCTCCAGACGGATCTTGCCGCTCTGGACATCCTCCATCATTTCCTTCATCGCCGTGATCATCTCATTGCGGCTTCCATAGTTCAATGCAAAATTCAAGATCAGTCCGGTATTATGCTTCGTCCGTTCCATGGCTTCTTCCACGGCATACACCGTATGGGACGGAAGGCCGTCCTTGATTCCCGTCATCCGGACCCGGACGTTCTTCTCCACCAGTTCATCCAATTCGATCGCCAAGAACTCTTGGGGAAGCTTCATCAGGAAGTCCACCTCGTCCTGGGGCCTCTTCCAATTCTCGGTCGAAAAGGCGTACATGGTCAGAGCTTCCACGCCCAGCCCGTCGGCGGCCATGGTGACTCTCTTCACGGCTTTCATGCCCGCGTGATGGCCGGCCATCCGGGGCATCCCCCGGGACTTGGCCCAACGTCCGTTTCCGTCCATAATGACAGCGACGTGCTTCGGAATCTTCCCCTTCAGCAGCTCATCTCTGGAGAGCTCCGTGCCCTCTGTCGTTTGCTTTCCCCACTTCTTGAACAGCCCGATCAAATCCATCTCCCCCGGTGCCAAAAAATCGAAAAGCCCCCTCCGAGAAAGGGGCGTTGTTGCCTTATACTTCCATGATCTCTTTCTCTTTGGCAGCCAGTACCTTGTCGATCTCGGCTACATACTTGTCCGTCTGCTTCTGGATCTCGTCCTGATGCCTGCGGGATTCGTCCTCCGGCATACCGGTCTTCTCCAGCTTCTTGATGTCGTCGTTGGCGTCGCGGCGGATATTACGGATGGCCACCTTCGCCTCTTCCCCGTATTTCTTGGTCAGCTTCACCAGCTCAGCCCGGCGTTCCTCCGTCAATGCGGGGATGACCAGACGGATCGCGATGCCGTCGTTGGACGGCGTCAGACCCAAGTCGGACTTCATGATCGCCTTCTCGATGACCGAGATGGCCGATTTGTCCCACGGCTGGATCAAGAGCGTTCTGGAATCCGGAGTAGTGATGTTGCCCAATTGGTTGATCGGAGTCGGCGCACCGTAATATTCCGCCTGGATCCGGTCTACCAAGGACGGAGTGGCGCGGCCCGCACGCAGGGAAGCCAGCTCCTTCTTCAGGGAAGCGATCGCTTTTTCCATACGCTCTTCAGCGTTTTTCTTGATCGATTGCGGCATCTTAGTCTGCACTCCCTTTAACAATGGTCCCGATTTTTTCGCCGAGCACCACCCGCTTGATGTTGCCGTTCTCCGTGATGGAGAAGACGATCAGCGGAATGTTGTTGTCCATACACAAGGAGGAAGCCGTGGAATCCATGACTCCCAGGTTCTTGTTGAGCACATCCAAATATGTCAGCGTTTCGTATTTCACAGCTGTTGCATCCTTGAAGGGATCTGCGGAGTATACGCCGTCCACCTTGTTCTTCGCCATCAGGATGACTTCGGCTTCAATCTCTGCGGCACGCAGAGCTGCCGTGGTGTCCGTAGAGAAGTACGGATTGCCGGTGCCTGCTGCGAAGATGACGACGCGTCCCTTCTCCAGGTGCCGGATGGCCCGGCGGCGGATATAGGGCTCTGCCACCTGCTGCATGGTGATGGAGGATTGGACTCGGGTCGGCACACCGGCCGTTTCCAATGCATCCTGGAGCGCCAGGGAGTTCATCACCGTTGCCAGCATTCCCATATAGTCGGCGGTAGCACGGTCGATTCCTTTGGCACTGCCAGCAATGCCGCGCCAGATGTTGCCGCCTCCTACTACGATGGCGACCTCAACGCCCAATTCGACGACAGCCTTCACTTGATCGGCGATGGATACGATCGTTTGCGAATCGATGCCGTAGCCGATCTGGCCCGAGAGCGCTTCGCCGCTCAGCTTTAATACGACTCGTTTGAATTTTGGTTGTTCCAACTTCTCTACCTCCATGGCCCGGGTATACCCATTTTTACTCTTTCTAATTTTAAAAAAGAGGAACACTTTCGTGTTCCTGCTCTCTTAGTCCTGCCTGTGCTATGTGTCTTATTGCTTCACTTGAGCCATAACTTCTTCTACGAAGTTGTCTTGCTTCTTCTCCAGACCTTCGCCCAGCTCGTAACGAACGAAGCGGCGGATGGAGATGTTCTCGCCGATGGCGGCGATTTTTTCTTTCAGAAGGGTTTCTACGGTTTTGTCCGGATCCTTGATGAAAGCCTGCTCCAGCAAGCAGTACTCTTCGTAGTACTTGTTGATGCGGCCTTCCACCATTTTGTCGACGATTTTCTCCGGCTTGCCTTCGTTCAACGCTTGAGCGCGAAGGATTTCCTTCTCCTTCTCCAGCTCTTCGGCCGAAACCTCTTCACGGCGCACGAATTTCGGACTGGCTGCAGCGATTTGCATGGCGATATCGCGTGCGAACTCGCGGAACTGCTCGGTTTTGCCTACGAAGTCGGTTTCACAGTTGATCTCAACCAGAACGCCGATACGGCCGCCGGCATGGATATAGGATTCAACGGTACCTTCGGTTGCGATACGGCCGCCTTTTTTGGCTGCTGCAGCAAGACCTTTCTCACGAAGAAACTCGATCGCTTTTTCCATGTTGCCGTCGGTTTCTTCCAACGCCTTCTTACAATCCAACATTCCTGCGCCTGTTTTTTCACGCAGCTCTTTTACTTGCGAAGCATTAACTGCCATGGTTAGCCCTCCTATGGTTTGGCCAGCTTCTCACTGGTCACAGCATGGGTCAATCTCAGCCTGACACCCGGATGCGAAGCTCTAGGATCGTGTCAGAATTTAGTGTATCCGGATATGTAAGGAACTAATTATTCCTGAAAAAAAGGGTGGTGATAGGTTATTACACCTTCAACCCACCCTTTCTTCTACGTTCTATCGCTTCAGCTTACGCCGTGGTTTGCTCGCCTTGATGCGCTTCGATCACTGCGTCAGCCATCTTGGCAGTCAGCAGCTTCACGGCGCGGATCGCGTCGTCGTTACCCGGGATCACGTAGTCGATTTCGTCCGGATCGCAGTTGGTATCGACGATACCTACGATCGGAATACCCAGCTTGCGGGCTTCGGCTACGGCGATGCGCTCTTTGCGCGGGTCGATGACGAACAATGCGCTCGGCAGGCCCTTCATGTTCTTGATGCCGCCCAGGAATTTCTCCAGACGTTCCATTTCCTTGCGGAGAATGATAACCTCTTTCTTAGGCAGTACTTCGAAGGTGCCGTCTTGCTCCCAACGCTCCAGCTCATGCAGGCGGTCGATCCGCTTCTGAATGGTGGAGAAGTTGGTCAGCGTACCACCCAACCAACGCTGGTTGATGTAGTACATGCCGCTGCGCTCAGCCTCTTCCTTAACGGAATCCTGAGCTTGCTTCTTGGTGCCTACGAACAGGAAAGTGCCGCCCTCTGCTGCGACGGATTTCACGAAGTTGTAAGCTTCCTCGACCTTCTTCACAGTCTTCTGCAGGTCGATAATGTAAATGCCGTTTCTTTCGGTGAAGATGTATTTGTCCATTTTCGGGTTCCAACGACGGGTTTGGTGACCGAAGTGTACCCCAGCTTCCAGAAGCTGTTTCATGGAAATTACTGCCATCCTCACGCACCTCCTTAAAATTGGTTTTTAGTGTCCGCCGCCGGTCGCACTTTCGCGGAAAAACTCCTTGCGGAGCACCGTTTCCGAGAATTGATCGGCGTGTGTTTTGTAACACTTCTTAACACCGCTAATAACTATACCACAACTGCATAGGCGTTGCAACTGGCGAAAACCTTGATTTCGACACTCATTGCCACAGACAGCCGAATAAAAACGAACAAGGGCTTCCCGGGGAGGGAGCCCTTGTCAATGGCGCGGAGGTGCCGTAAGCTTCGCAATGACATCCTCGATCTTCTCATTCAGGTTGAACGTGTAGAGCCCGGCCCGGAGTTTCGAGGTGTACTGTCCTTCGATGATGGTCGTCTCCAAAGCCTGCCGGTCCACGATGATCCCCGACTTATACAGAAGGTCGACCACGTTCGTCGCCGGCATCCCCTCTAAGATATAGACGGTCACCTGCTTCGGTCCCTGTGTCCCAGCCGGAGCGCCAGCCCCTTCCGCCTTCGCCGCCGCCACTGCCTTCGCCACCGTATCATCCAATTGCTTCTGGTCGTAGACCTTCTCGTTCTTGTCATAGACCTTCAGATTGAATTCCGCTGCCCGCTGCTTGATGACCTCAGCGGTCACCTCCGGGCGAGTGCCTTGTTCGGTCTGCGGCACCCGGTTATCCACCTCGCGGACCATGATCATAATCTGCAGCAAAAGAGCTCCGGCAATAAAGCCCGAACCCAGCCCTTTAAGGAACGATCTATTTTTGAACACCTTTGCGTTCCTCCTGTACGGCCAATTGAATGATCAACTGAACCTCGCCTTTGTTCATGCCGGATTTCTTCGCTATGTATTCCACCGATTTGCCCTCATCATGCATCCGGAACAATTCCTCATAGCGGGACCGGATCGTCACCGGCATCACCGGAGGCTCATCCGGAACAAGCTCCGTCTTCGCAGAAGATATGGTCGTTCCGGCACTGCCCGCAGCTTGTACGGACATGACAGCGCCAACGCTGGCAGGATGACGGTCCCGCTCCGCTTGCTCGGCTTCTTGACGTTCCAGCCGTTGAAGCGTCAACCGGTTCCACTCCAGACTCTGCTCACGCAGCTGCTGCTCGAGCAGATCCACCCGGTCCGACAGCTTCCGAACCGCTGCCTCATGTTCCTGCTTCATGGCGGTCATCGTTCCGATCAGCTTCTGGTTATCCTCCTCCAGCTCGGCGAGGAAACCCTCCATCGTTTCTTCCATTTCCTTCATCAGCTCAGGTGACCCGCTCTTCGAGGCGGAGGACTTGTTCTTGGGCAGGAGAGATGAGAATACCAAGATCAGCAGCCCGATCATCACTACGTACATAAACGGTTCCTTCAAACCTATCACTTCCGATTCCGTCAGGTTCCAATACAGCTACGTTAGAGCGACATATCAATATGACGCCCCTTGTAGGGATGAAGGGGTTCAGGCGGCTTCTTCGCCTCTGGCCCATTCTCCGGCGATGCTTGCTCGGCATGGGAGGCTGATGTGCCAGACTTATCCTGCCGCTTCCCTTTGCGGTTGTCACGGATCTTGGACTTGTCCGTTTCTTCGAGCTTCGGCGCTTTCTGCCGATTGATCTCATCCGTCTTGATACCCGATTGGGCCAAGGCAGACTGATCGCTTTGCGGCTTATGATGCAGGTCACGCTGCAGCTGGGCGGCATCGTTGGTCTTATGAACGGCCAAGGACATGTCGATGGCTTTGAAGCTCATCCTTCATCCCTCCCGGCTCTAGAAGTTCGCGGTCGCCACGATGTCTCCGTTATCAAGCTTGAAGCACACACGTGATGTTGGATCCTTGACGAACTTGGTATACCGCCCGATGACGATCTTCGTCCCGCCGTATACCATGGAGCCGACCATGACCTTCGCTTTATCCGTATCCTCCAGCGTCTTCTCGATCTCAAGAATCCGTTCCTTCAGGTGGGCCAGCTCGTCGACGGCCTGCTTCTTGGTATGGCCCAGCTTGATGCGCATGGCCAGCTTATCCGGCGACAGCTGTCCGGCTGCCGCCATCTGATCCAGCAGAGAGAGAGCCTTCTCCGTCTTATCCAGGTTATCCATCTGGCTCCGCATCTGAGTCCGCAATTGGATAAGCTCATTGCGCAGCTCCGGCAGAACTCCGACCTCGATAGCGGTTACGGTGGACATGGAATTGCCGACGGTACGGGCCACAACCTTATCGCCCGCTTGGATGGTACCGCCTACAATCAGTCCTTTGGTTCCCTGACAGAGAACGTTTTTACCCGCGCGGATGGTGGAGTGCATGATGCTTTGTGAAACAACAATATCCTCACCCGCTTCGACGGTACCGTCCTGGATGAAGGAGCTTTTCACGTTCTTGCCGGCCTTAACGAATCCCTTATGCTGGCCCAGAATTCCAGCGCTGATCTCGATGGAGCCCTCCGCTTCCAGCTCAGCCGCTTCTACGCCGCCTGTAACCCGGATATCTCCCGATGCCTTGACCTTGAACCCGGGATGAACATTGCCGCGAATCACCACGGTGCCCACAAAATTAATATTCCCGACATTAAAATCCACATCCCCATTCACCTCGTAGATGGGGAAAACGTTGATTTTATCCCGGTCCGTCTTGACCACAACGCCGTCTATGGCGGCATACATGGCTGTTTGCTCCGTATCGGTCACCACATTTTTGCCTAGCTTGAAACGTGCTTCTTTGCCCGCCTTGGCAAACAGCGCTTCACCTGTGACCGCTTTACCGTTCGTCCCGTCCATGGGAGGGATCCGCTTCGCAATGATCTGTCCTTTACGGACATTGTTGATGGAGGTGACTTCTTTATAGTTAACGGTCCCGTCTTCTCGTTCCAACGGCCGTTTTTCATTCCCGTTCAAATCGTACATGTATTCGATGTAGCCGTCTTTGCCGTCTACCGGTTTATCTCCGGTTGCAATTATGGTTTTTTCCAACATATAAGCAACAGGGGTCGATGCGATTTTAGCCAAAATCTCGTGGTTGACTCCATGGATGATATGCTGGTTCTTAACGATATCTTCCAATTGCGCAACCGTGCATGTAAAGGTTTCGTCGCAATTCGTGAAATGAAGGTAAGCAACTAATTTATCCTGGGACAACGTAACATTCACATAATACTCCAACGGCATTCCTTGCTCAGTCATCCGGATCTCCTCCTCTCGCCTTATGAATTTTGCATCAGCTGTGCTTTGTGCCGGGTCAGTGACCCTCTTAACCTCAGGATCGCTTTCGAATGGAGCTGAGAGATCCGCGAGGGCGACAAGGACATCACTTCGGCGATTTCGCTTAATGACAAGTCTTCGAAGTAGAAGAGCGAGATCACCGTGCGCTCCTTCTCCGTAAGACGGTCGATGGATTTGGCCAGCATATCCTTCAGGAAAAACTCATTAACCGTAATTTCGGGATTTTTGGCTTTTTCATCCACCAATAGAGATAATCGGGTCTCCGATTCCTCATCCCGGATCGGATCGTCAATGGAACAAACCGTGGTAACGGCAATATCCTGCACCATCTGTTGGAATTCCTGAATGGACACCTGGAGGTAAGAGCTGATCTCTTCGTCCGTCACGGACCGCAAATACTGCTGCTCGAGCTTGGAGTAAGCCTCCTCCACCCGCTTCGCCTTCTCACGGACGGAACGGGGCACCCAATCTCCTTGACGCAAGCCGTCTATGATCGCGCCGCGGATTCTCCAGGAGGCGTAGGTCTCGAACTGCAATCCGCGCAAGTAATCGAACTTCTCCACTGCGTCAATCAAGCCGATGATTCCAAAGCTCATCAAATCATCCTTGGATACGTTCTTGGGCAATCCAATGGCTAGGCGGTTGCTGACGAATTCCACCAGGGGTAAAAAGACCTCGATCAATTCCTTTTTAGCTTCGGAGCGGCCTTCTTCCTTCCATTGCCGCCAGAGCTCCGAATGGGAGATTTGAGAAGCTTTTTGTTCTAACACGGTCTATCCTCCACCCCCTTACTCTTCCGTCATACGGCGCAGCGCTTTAACGAGCTCTTCCGGGTCCTGATCCATCTTGGTTGTAAGCTTAGGCGGATTCAAAGGTGTAAAGGATAAGGAGTCTTCGGAGCCCTGCTCCGTCTGGGAGCCCGGCATTTCCCCATTATCCGGGGTAGACAGGTCGATGGTACGCCCCTTGTGGGGTTCGGTCCCGGTCTCCTGGATATCCCCCGGGCCGGATCGTACACCGGAGGAGGCGATCAAGAGGGCCAAGACCCAACGGACCACGAAGGTGAACAGGATGAGAAAAAGGAAGCTGTAGAAGCTATGAATCAGTGCGGTTTTCCATACGTTTCGAGGAAAGGATGCAAGCAGCGTTCCGGCAAATCCGACAGCTCCTGCAAACAAGTTCCAACGGAAGGATCCTATCATCGCTATATTTCCTTTACTCCATGTTGTACGCTCCGGATCACCAGCATTCCGGTAGCACAATCAAATTCAATGGTTCGCCCATAGTTCGCGCCAGTATCCTCCGACCGGATCGGAATCCGGTACCGGTTCAAGATCTCCTTGCAGGACTCGACGTTACGAGGACCGATTCTCATGGTGTCGCTGTTGTTGGAGAAGGCGAACATCTGTGCTCCGCCGGCCAGCTTCGCTTCCATGCGGCTGACGAGTGCGCCTAGCTTCTCCATTTTGCTGATCATTTCAGGCAGTGCGGTATCGGCATACTTGGCTATGTTCATATTGCCCTCTTTGGCGATGTCCGATGAAGGAAGCATGATGTGGGCCATACCCGCCACCTTTACCCTGGGGTCCCACAGGGTTACTCCTACGCAGGAACCCAGACCTGTTGTCTTCAAAATTCCGGTCAATGAGGCTACGTTCAGGTCCGCCATTCCGACTTTGATAAGAGCTTCCTGCGTCATCCGTGCGGCACTCCTAACGCTGCGAAGATTTTATCAAAGGATTGGGGGTCCGGGATCAGGAAGAAGTGACCCTCGACTTCGTTCTTCCCTTCCAGAAACGCCGTATCAATCAATAGCGCATGATCGCCCATCTCGCCATATTGCAGGAGTCCGTACGTCAGGATGGCGCCGGCCATATCGATGGCGAGAGAAGGGACGGTCGGCTGCATGTTCAAATTCGTAAAATCAGCCAGGGAGGTCAGATAGGAGCCGGCCAGAATATTGCCGATTTCGTTCAAGGCGGACAGCTCCATCTCCGTATAGGAGTCGTCACTCTCCACCTCGATCCCGACGATGTTGCTGAGCAGCCGTTTGGCTGATTCCTGGGTCAGAATAAAGAACATGTTCCCGGGAGTTTCCCCGTCCACCCGCAGGAAGATAGCCACCACAACCTGTTCAATGCCGCCGACGCTCTCCGCAATTTCTTCGAACGGAACCATCCGGACCTTGGGGACCAGCATGTCCACCGGCTTATCCAGCAGCTTGGATAATGCCGTTGCGGCATGCCCCGCCCCAATGTTCCCCACTTCCTTCAGAACGTCCATCTGCAGTTCGGCAAAAGGTTTGAATTCAGTCACCGGCATTACTCCTCTAGCTCTTCTAGTTTGATAATCTCACCCTTGCTTAATACTTCCTTCAGGTTCAGCAGTACCAGAAGACGGTCTCCCACCTTGGCAACGCCGCGCAGATACTTGGCGCGTACACCGCCGACGATCTCCGGCGGATCCTGAATCTGATCGGTGTCCACGTCGATGACGTCATTGGCCGAATCCACGATCATTCCGACTTCCATCTCGTTAACGGCGATGATCACGATCCTGGTATTGTCCGTGTATTCACTCTCCGGCAGGCCGAAGCGGCCTCTTAAATCGAGAACCGGAACGACCACGCCGCGAAGATTGATGACTCCTTTGATGAAGTCATAGGTTTTCGGTACACGGGTCATCGGCATCATGCGCTCGATGGTTTTGACCTTCTCCACTTCGATTCCGTACTCTTCATTGGCAAGCGCAAACACGATGACTTTGATTTCTTCTCCCATGTGGATTCCCTCCCGAGGAATATTGGTCCGCTTATTTAATGAGTGCGTTGGTATCGATGATCAGAGCCACTTGGCCGTCTCCCAGAATGGTGGCGCCGGAGATAGCGAACACGTTCGACAAGTACTTGCCCATATTCTTCAAGACGATCTCCTGCTGGCCGATCAGCTCGCTTACGATTAATGCCGCCATCTTATCGCCCTTCTTCACGATGACGATCTCCGTCTCGCCCGCTTTGAATTCCGCAGCGGAAGGCACTTCATACACCTCGGCCAACGATACCAGCGGGATGACGCTATTGCGGAACGTAATCATAGGAGCGCCATGGATATAACGGACCTGCTCGGACTTGATCGAAGCCGTTTCGACGATGGAGGACAGCGGAATAGCGTATTTTTCCTTCTCCACCCGGACGAGCATGGCGGCGATAATGGACAGGGTCAGAGGCAGCTGAACCGAGAACTTCGTGCCAAGTCCAGGCTTGGATTCAACGCTGACCACGCCGCCCAGGGATTCGATCTTGGTCTTCACGACGTCCAGACCGACGCCGCGGCCTGAAATATCGGAGATTTTGTCGGCGGTACTGAAGCCCGGTGCGAAGAGAAGAGCGGCCACTTCATCATTGGTCATCCGGTCGGCTTGCTCCGGCTTGACAATCCCTTTGTTGATGGCGGTCTTCAGCACCTTCTCCCGGTTGATGCCGCGGCCATCGTCCTCGATCTCGATGAAGACGTGGTTACCGCTGTGGAAGGCCCTAAGATACACGGTGCCGGTCTCGTTCTTGCCGGCCTTGATCCGATCTGTAATCGGTTCGACCCCGTGGTCGACGGAATTCCGAAGGAGATGGACCAACGGATCGCCGATCTCGTCCACGACCGTGCGGTCGAGCTCCGTTTCCGCACCGATGATGACCAGATCCACCTTTTTGTCCAATGACTTGGCCACGTCTCGCACCATACGAGGGAAGCGGTTGAAGACCGTGTCCACCGGAACCATCCGGAGCTTCAACACGATGTTCTGCAGATCGCTGCTGACCCTGGCCATGTGCTCGACCGTCTCGGTCAGATCCGAGCGCCGGACTTCGCTGGCCAGCTGCTCCAGCCGAACCCGGTCGATCAGCATTTCGCTGAAGAGATTCATCAAGAGATCCAACCGTTCGATATCCACCCGGATGGTCCGGTTTGCTACAGCCTGCTGACCGCCGGCCGCCTTGGCCGCCGGAGCCTGTCCTCCTGCAGGAGCATTGGCAGGTACGGAAGCTGCCGGTGCTTGGGTCACGACGGCTTGAGCTTGTATGTGAGCCGCGTTCTTTTGCTCCGCGATGTCCTTCAAGAAAGCTTCGTCTACTGTTACAACCTTGGCCGATTCGATCTCGGACACATTCAGAATCATGCCCTGAAGCTGCTCTTGTCCCAATTGGGAGATGAAGAATACGGAGAAGGACCGATCGAATTTCTCCTGCTCGATATCCTGTACGGAAGGAGTGGATTTCACGACTTCCCCGTTGTGCTCGAACAGATCGAACACCATATAGGCACGTGCCGCTTTCAGAA
The DNA here is from genome assembly GCF_051594765.1 of Oryzibacillus soli. NCBI lineage: Bacteria > Bacillati > Bacillota > Bacilli > Caryophanales > Paenibacillaceae > Oryzibacillus > Oryzibacillus soli. The sequence goes on along the minus strand of NZ_JBPPGJ010000009.1, from coordinate 258,857 downwards.
CACAATCCTCGCGGACGCTAACCTCTATAAAGAACACTTGATGCCCGGCGGATATGGATTGTTCGATGACGGAGTACTGGAACTCGTCCAAATCCATGGAGCCAGATGCTGCCGGCTTCGTCTCCTGTTTCTGAGCGGCCGCCGGTGCTTCCTGCTTCTGATAATCGCCAGAAACGATTGACTTCAGAGCCGTTACGATATGGGATACATCCGCTTGACCCGTACCGCCCTGGATGATGTCGTTCACCATGTTCTCCAGCGCATCCGTGCCTTTGAAGAGACAATCGAAGATGAATGAATCCATGGAAAGTTTGTTATTGCGGACTAGGTCGAGCACGTTTTCCATCTCATGGGTCAGCTTCGCCAAATCCTCGAAGCCCATTGTTGCTGACATGCCCTTCAACGTATGCGCAGAACGGAATATATTCTGGACGATGCTGATGTCCGACGGGCTTTGCTCCAAGCTGAGCAGGTTCTCGTTAATGGCTTGAAGGTGATCCTTTGATTCATCGATAAACATGGATAAGTACTGGTTAAGTTCCACTTCCATACACCTCCGTCTTAGTTCACGCTAACCCTATCTATGTAGTCTTGGGGCTCGCACACAGGCGCTCCCCACCGTTCTACTTCATCAAGATTTCCACCAATTTGTTCGCGATGGCATGTACGGGCAAGAGGTGATCCACGCCTCCCAGCTCGACCGCAGCTCGCGGCATTCCATATACGACACACGTATCTTCCGATTCCGCGATGGTGGAAGCCGCACCTTGCTGCTTTAATGCATGAAGCCCTCTCGCGCCATCGCTACCCATTCCGGTCATGATGACGATATGGCGCTTCAGTTCATGGTATGGAAGAATGGACTCGAACATAGTGTCAACGGAAGGACGGTGGCCTCCTCGGGGTTCTTCCTTGGATAATCGGAGCCTGTAGCCTTTGCCCTGCTCCTTGTGAATCCGCATGTGATAACCGCCAGGCGCTACATAAGCCGTCCCGGGCAACAGCCCCATTCCATCCTCCCCTTCGACAACCCGGATGGCGCTATGGGTGTCCAATCGGATCGCCAGAGAATGGGTAAAATTCGGAGGCATATGCTGGACGATGACGATCGGTGCGGGAAAATTCGCCGGCAGCCGGCTCAGTACCTGCTGCAGAGCCCTCGGCCCGCCGGTTGAAGTCCCGATGGCCACCAGTTGATCGAAGCCTGTACCGGGCAAGGATGTCGGCTTGAGCTTTTCTCGCGGCTTTGCCGGTGGGAGGACCATGGGCCTATTCGGCGTTATCTTCCTATCGGCCTCTTCCGGATCTCCAGGCGGCGGTGCTTTTTGAGCAGGCTGTATGGGAGCGGCAAATCGTTTGATCTTGGATTGGACGGCGATATCCAGCTTCTCATAGAGGATTTCTTTGACCTTGAACAGGTCCAAGGAGACGGAACCCGACGGTTTTTGAACAAAGTCCACGGCCCCGGCTTCCAGTGCTTGAATCGTCTCCAAGGCCCCCTCCTGAGTTAAGGTGCTTAACATAATGACCGGCGTCGGATTCTCCTTCATGATGATCTTCAAGGCTTCCAAGCCGTTCATTTCAGGCATTTCCACATCCATGGTGATACAATCGGGTTTCTCTTTTTTGGCCAGTTCCACAGCTTCACGGCCATTTCTGGCCGTTCCTACCACTTGGTAGCCGGGACGCTCCGAGATGAGATCCGAGATGATTTTACGCATGAAAACGGAGTCATCGACGACCAGAATACGTTTGGTATTCATCCCGCTGCTCCCCTCTCTCTCTCGATGTTAGTTCATCACTGATCAATAGTCGGTTATTTCATCAGCTTCAGCATCTTGGACAAAAATCCCTTCATGCCTGCCGTCTGATTCATCAGAGGCTCGAAGGCCTGTCCTTGAACGAAGAGCTCCGCCATTTCCTTCAGGTTATAGCTGGCGGGGGAATTCGGGAATGCAATGGTGAACGGAACCTGACGCTTCACTGCCTTGGTAATATTACTGTCATCCGCCACATAGCCCAGGGTCGGAATGTCCATTTGAAGGAATTGCTTGGCGACAAGCGTGATCTTGTCTGCCGTTTGCTTGCCTTCCTTCGGTTCCGTAACCCGGTTAATCACCAGCTTGAACCGGATCCCAGGCTGCATATTGTTCACCATCTTGATGATGGCGTAGGCATCCGTAATAGAGGTCGGCTCCGGAGTAGTCACCACGATGGTCTCCTCCGCCGATAGGATGAACTTCAGCGTTTCCTTCGAGAGACCGGCACCGGTGTCGAACAGGATGATGTCACAATGCCCATTCAGCTGGCTGACCTGCTCGGCGAAGTAATCCAACTGCTCCTCGGAAAGCCGGATCAAGTCGCTGAAGCCTGACCCGCCTGCGATAAATTCCAGCCCGTTGTAGCCGGTATGGATGATGTCCCAGATGGTTTTCTCTTTCTTCAGGAGGTGGTACAGATTATACTTCGGGGTGACTCCCATCAGCACATCGATATTGGCCAATCCGATATCCGCATCGAATACCAGAACTTTGAACCCCTTGGATTGAAGCGTAAGCGCAAAATTTAAGGTGAAATTGGATTTCCCCACCCCGCCTTTCCCGCTCGTGACGGTGATGATCTTGGTCGTCCTTGCACCGGGGCGCAAATCATGCCGGGAGGACACGAGGTCTCGCAAGGTCTGCGCTTGGTCATTCATCCGATTGTTCCTCCAATATCAGGTCAATAATTTCATTCTCGTCGGCAACGGCGAAATCATCGGGAACGTTCTGTCCGGTCGTGATATAGGACAACTGCAGCGGGAATTCATGAAGAAGGTTGACGATGGGGCCGAAGGTGTCCGTTTCATCCCGCTTCGTGAACAGAACCTTGTCGAGCTTAAACTTGGAGAAATTGTCGGCGATGGCTCTCATATCCTTGTACTTCGTCGTCAAACTCATCACCAGGTACGTTTCGCTTCTGCCTCCTGCATGAAGCAGGGCATTGAGCTCCGAGACGTACATCTCATTCCGGAAATTGCGTCCGGCCGTATCCATGAAGATGATGTCCCGATCATGAAGGGCATCGAATGCCTTCTTCAGATCCATCGGAGAGAATACGACCTCCAAGGGCACGCCCAATATAGTGGCGTAGGTCTTCAACTGGTCGACCGCCGCAATCCGGTACGTGTCGGAGGTAATGAAACCGACCTTCCGCCGGTATTTCAACACCTGCTCCGCGGCAAGCTTGGCGATGGTCGTGGTCTTCCCAACCCCGGTAGGACCTACGAAATGTGCAATCCGAGTCTCGGGTGAAAGGGACTTGTGAGTGTTCGCCCCAAGCATGATTCTCAACTTATCCTTCAGAACCCGCTTGGCGAATTCGCCGTCCAATTCCTCCCCGCTGTCGCGGGCCATTTCCTCCAAGTCACCCAGCAGCTCTTGTACGATCTCCGAACGAAGCTCCTGTTCGGTCAACCGTTCCTTCAGCTCTTCGATGACCGGGTTCGGCTCCTCCGCCAGTACACCTGCGGATGCCAGCTTTTGCATCATCTGTTTCATTGCGCGAAGCTCGGCCAATACCGTATCCTCGGGTACGCTGGCAATCTTGCTCTCCTGCACCGGTACCGCTTGTTGCAGCTTGGGCTTCACCGCAACCGGTTGTCCGGCAGTCGCTCCGTAAGCGGCCGCTCCGTGCTGAAGCGGCACCACCGGCACCATCGGCACCATCGGCCCTTCCGGCTCTAGATTTCGTGCCTCTTGACGAGGGGCCGACACGGCCGGTTGAGGTTCTTGGGCCGCAATCCGCTGCTCCAACACGGCTACGGCCGTCTGCGCGGCGGACATCTCCGGCATTAAGCCGGCGGATGGCTGCGGAGCTGGTCTTGCCGGAGTAGTGGGTTGACGAGGACGACTAGCGTTTGCGGTGGCCGAAGCCGTATCGGTCGCCGCGATGACTTCAATTTTCTTCTTGCTGAACAGTCCGAGGAATCCACCCGAGCGAATTTCCTTGGTATTCAGTATGACGGCGTCCTTTCCCAGATCGGTCCGGATTTGCTGAAGCGCATCCGGCATGGAATCCACCACATAACGCTTTACCCTCATAGATTCACAACTCCCATGCTCTGAATTTCAACGTTCGGCTCAAGTTCGCTGTACGATAACACGGGGATATCCTGCAGGGTTCTCTCCAAAAGCTGGCGCAAGTACATCCGTATGGTTGGTGATGTAAGGATGACAGGCTGTTGACCGGATTGCACCGCTTTGCCGATCTGCTCATTCAGCTTATGGAAGATCATCTGGGACGAGGACGGATCCAGAGCCAGATAGGATCCTTGATCCGTCTGCTGCACGGACTCCGCAATTTTCTTTTCCAGGGACGGCCCCACTGTGATGACCTTCAATGCATCTCCGGCGGAAGCGAATTGCTGGGTGATCTGCCGGGACAAGGCTTGTCTCACATATTCCGTCAAGATGTCCGGGTCCTTGGTGTAGCTGCCGTAATCCGCAAGGGTTTCCATTATGGTAACCAAATCGCGGACCGAAATTTTCTCCTTCAACAGCTTCGCCAGTACCTTCTGCAGATCTCCGATGGTGAGCACATTGGGGATCAGCTCGTCGACCAGAGCCGGATAGGACTCCTTGACATTCTCCACCAGGGCTTTGGTCTCTTGACGCCCGATCAGCTCATGGGCATGCCGCTTGATAATCTCTGTCAAGTGAGTGGCAACGACGGAAGGAGGATCCACCACGGTGTAGCCGGATAGTTCCGCCCGTTCCTTGGTAGGCTCATCGATCCAGATCGCCGGCAAACCGAATGCTGGCTCCACGGTCTCAATACCCGAGATGGAGTCGTCATCGAACCCGGGACTCATGGCCAGGTAGTGATTAAGTAATAATTCACCACGAGCCACCATATTTCCTTTAATTTTGATAATATATTCATTCGGTTTTAGTTGAATATTGTCGCGAATGCGAATAACCGGGACCACAACCCCAAGTTCAAGGGCACATTGACGTCGAATCAGGATGATCCGGTCCAGCAAATCCCCCCCTTGCTGGGTGTCAGCCAACGGGATCAAACCATAACCGAACTCGAACTCGATGGGATCCACCTGCAGCAGGCTGATGACGCTCTCGGGGCTGCGGACCTCCTCGATCTGCTGCTGCTCCTCCGCCTCCTCCTCTTCCACCTGCTTCTGATTCAGATTCTTCTGCATCCGGTAACCGGCGAATGCGAACAGACCTGCAATCGGGAAGGTGGATACAACGCCAATCGGGGTTATGATCCCCAGCAGGGCGATCGTACCGGCTACGATATACATCAGCTTCGGATAAGCGAAGAGCTGGCCGGTAATATCCGCTGCCAGATTGCTCTCGGAATTGGCCCGCGTCACGATCAGACCGGCCGCCGTAGAGATGAGAAGCGCAGGGATCTGGCTGACCAGACCGTCACCGATGGAGAGCTTGGTGAAGGTTCTTGCGGCTTCGGGGATGTCCATGTTGTGGTAGATCACTCCGATGATCAAGCCGCCCAGCAGGTTAATGATCAGAATGATGATACTTGCGATGGCATCCCCTTTGACGAACTTGCTCGCACCGTCCATGGCGCCGTAAAAATCCGCTTCCCGCTCGATCTTGGAGCGGCGCTCCCGGGCTTGGGTTTCGTTGATCATGCCGGCATTCAGATCCGCGTCGATGCTCATCTGCTTACCGGGCATGGCGTCCAAGGTAAACCGCGCCGCCACTTCGGCCACGCGCTCCGAGCCCTTCGTGATGACGATAAACTGAACAACCACCAGAATCAGAAATACGACAAAACCCACGACAATATTGCCTTGGGCCACAAATTCCCCGAAGGTCGCCACCACATCCCCGGCATCCGCATGCGCCAAAATATTTCGCGTCGTCGATACGTTCAGCGCCAGACGGAACAAGGTCGTGATAAGCAACATCGACGGGAATATGGAAAATTGGAGCGCCTCCTGGGTATTCATGGATACCAATAGGATCATCATGGCCAGAGAGATGTTGATGATGAGCAGTACGTCCATCACATGCTTGTTGACAGGAACCACCATCATCAGGATGATTCCGATAATACCCAGCAGGATGGACAAATCCCTGATTCGCATGAAGGTGCGCTCCTTTCCTTTTATTTTGCCTTACCTTTCAAACGGTACACATAGGCCAGCACTTCCGCCACGGCTTGGAACAAGTCAGCCGGGATAAATTGGCCGATCTCAACCTGATCATAAAGGGCCCGGGCCAAAGGACGGTTCTCCATGGTGACGATGCCGTTCTGTTTGGCCACCTCCCGGATTTTCAAAGCCACAAAATCAGTTCCTTTGGCCAACACCCGAGGAGCTTCCATCTTGCCGGCCTCATACTGGATGGCGATGGCATAGTGGGTCGGGTTGGTGATGACGACGTCGGCCTTCGGAACATCCTGCATCATCCGCTGCAGCGCCATTTTCCGCTGTTTCTCCTTGATCTTGCCTTTGATCAGCGGATCGCCCTCGGATTTTTTGTACTCATCCTTGATGTCCTGCTTCGACATCCGGAGGCTCTTCTCATACTCGTATTTCTGGTACATATAATCGAACACGGACAGAACGACCAGTGCGATGCCGATTTTGATGCCTAACATTACGGCAATGCCCGATACAATCTTCAGCATCCCGTTCAAGGGAAGATTAGCCATATTGAGAAGGTTGTCCTTCTCCCCCCACAGAGAGGAATAAACAATAAATCCGATCAGAGTCATCTTGAGCAGCGTCTTCAGCATATCGACCACTGCCCTCATGCTGAAGATCCTTTTGGCGCCCTCCACCGGATTGAGCTTGCTGAATTTCATAGCCAGCGCCTCGCCGGACATCATAAAGCCGATCTGCATGTAGTTGCCGAGAACAGCCACGACTATGGACACCAAAAATATCGGTGCAAGCAGCAGGATCATTTCCACTAACAGCTGGGAGAACAGCGCCCTTACGCTGTTCATGTTCAATTCCGTCAGCAGCATATCGTTCAGGACACCGAATATCATCTTGTAGAGATGATCCTTCATGTAGCCGCCGAACATCATGAAGGCCAGGAAGCAGAAAAATAAGATGAAGGCTCCGGGCAATTCCTGGCTTTTGGCGACCTGGCCCTTTTTGCGGGCATCGGCCTTTTTCTTGGGGGTTGCCTGCTCCGTCTTCTCTCCGGAAAACAGCTGCAGATTCAGACGGTAGCGGTATAATGCCACGTCTTTTCCCCCTTTCCATTAAGCTACGTCTGCTGCCCGGCCATGATGGCGATCGCTTTTTCCATTGCAGTGAATAAGGCTGAGAATAAATCCTGGAACAAAAAGAGCATGCTCGGCAGCAGCATCGCCAGCAGCAGGAGTCCGACCAGCAGCTTAAGCGGCACGCCAATGACAAATATGTTGAACTGTGGTGCGGTGCGCGCCAGAATGCCAAGGCCTAAATCGGTCAAAAACAATGCGGCGACCAGAGGTGCCGCCATCTTGAATGCGATTCCGAAGGTATCGGTAAAGGTTCGGACCAGAAAATCCGATATCGCCCCGTTGTACATATTGACGAATGCTTCATTTTGCAGCGGGATCCATTTGTAGCTGTCCATGATGGCCTGCAGCAAAAAATGATGTCCGTTGAAAGACAGAAACAGCAGGGTCGCGACCATAAACTTCAGATTACCGATAATGGGGCTTGAAACCCCTGTCATTGGATCGATGATGTTGGCCATGGATAACCCGATCTGCATATCGATAAAGGAACCGGAAACTTGCACGACCGTGAAGAACATATACCCGATGAAGCCCAGGAGCAAGCCCACCAGGATTTCCTTGATCACCGCGATGATGTAGAGACCGTCCAACGGGACTGGCTGAAGCCCCATGCCTGAGAACGTCAGGAGAGAGACAAAAAAAGCCAAACCCACCTTGAAAGAGCCTGGAACATTGCGGGATGAGATTACAGGAGCCACGACAAAAAAAGAACCAATTCGACAAAAAGTAAGCAGAAAGCCGGACAAGGATAGCAGTAAGGTCTCCATTTTTCTGCCTACCCGACGTATTGATTCAAATTGCTTAAGAGATTGTAAGTAAAATCAACCAAGGTCGTTAAAATCCATGGACCAAAGACCAGCACGGACAGCAGCACCGCGAGGATCTTCGGTACATAGGCCAAGGTCTGTTCTTGTATCTGCGTCGTAGCCTGAAAGACACTGATCAGGAGACCGACGACAAGAGCAATGATCATCATGGGTGCACTGGCTTTTAAAACGGCGTATACCGCTTCGCCTGCCAGACGGATGACAAATTCGTAGCTCATGCATGTTCCTCCTGACCGTCAAGATTATGTCGTATAGCTTTCCAGCAAGGACTTCACAACCAAGTACCAGCCATCCACCAGAATGAAGAGCAGAATCTTGAAGGGCAAGGAAATCATCACGGGCGGCAGCATCATCATCCCCATCGCCATTAAGGTGCTGGATATGACCATGTCGATAACCAGGAAGGGAATGAAAATCATAAAGCCCATCTGAAACGCACTCTTCAGCTCGCTGATGACATAGGCCGGAATCAGGGCAGTCAACGGGGTGTCGTCAAAGCCTGTAGGTGTCTCGGCCTTGGAATAATCCAAGAACAGCTTCAGGTCCTTCTCCCTCGTATGCTCACCCATAAAATGCTTGAGCGGGACCGCTGCTTTGGCCAGCGCTTCCGTTTGCGTAATCTGTCCCTTCACGTACGGCTGATAAGCAACTTGGTTGATCTCGCCGATCGTCGGTGACATGATGAACAGGCTGATAAACAAAGCTAATCCGATCAGAACCTGGTTCGGAGGCATCTGATTCGTGCCGAGCGAGGTTCGAACGAAGCCCAGCACAATCACGATACGGGTGAAGCTCGTCATCAGAACAAGAATGGATGGCGCCAGTGTCAGCACGGTTAGAATAAGCAGAATGTTCAGCGTGCCGGAGGCTCCCTCTGCTCCTTGGGCTCCGTCTCCGATGCTGAGATTGATATTCGGTATGGGATCCGCCGCGAAGGCCGTAGCCGCGGAGCATAACCCGATCAATACCACCACCAGGAGGGAGAACAACAGTTTATTCTTCATGACGGTCACTTAACCGATCATAAGGATTCTGTTGCCCCCGGCCCATTACCTCATCCACCTTCTGCTGGCGGTTCGCGATCCGCTGCATTTTCTCTTGAAAGACGGCTTGGAAGGACGGTGTTACATCCATATCCTCCGGAGCATCCTGACGTTTTCCCCATCTCTTCAGCCATTCGCCCATGCTGGGAAATCCTTTGAAATCACCTGGTCCCGGTTGGATATGGTCTAGAATATACTGGATTTCTTCGGGATCCTCGATCTTCGATACCAATTCCACATCGTTGCCGACTCCAAGCACCAGAAGACTTCGCCCGATCTGGACGACCTGTACGGACTTGTTAGGTCCTAATCCCAGGCCGCCGATGGATTTGATGGAACGGGTGGAATGGAACATTTTGTTCTTCTGCGCAACAACCTTCATGATTAAGAGGAAGATTCCGATAATTATGATTAAGAAGGCGACAACCTTAGCTAGCATCCAGAAGGTGTCAGCCGGGCTGCCGGTATCCGGCAACCCTTCGATCTTCCCGTCGCCCGACTGGGCATAACAAACCCCCGCGTAAGCTCCGCAACTAGCCATGAACGTTGCCGCGGCCATAAGCCGCTTCGTACGTCTTTTCATTCGGCAGTCCGTCTTCCCTTCGGCTGGAATTACCCGAGAGTTTTCTTGATGGCTTCGATAACGCGGTCAGGCTGGAACGGCTTAACGATAAAGTCCTTGGCTCCTGCTTGGATCGCATCGATAACCATCGCCTGCTGACCCATAGCGGAACACATGATGACCTTAGCGTTCGGCTCGATCTTCTTGATTTCCTTCAGCGCATTGATGCCGTCCATTTCGGGCATGGTAATGTCCATAGTGATCAGATCCGGGCGCAACTCCTTATATTTCTCAATTGCTTGAGCGCCGTCGTTGGCTTCGCCGCAAACCTCGTACCCATTTTTTGTCAGGATGTCACGGATCATCATCCTCATAAATGCTGCATCGTCCACAATCAGAATACGGTTTGCCATAGTAAAAATCCTCCTCAAGAATTATTGTAGCTTTTGGATGCGATCCCACTGATTAATGATGTCGGTTACCCGTACACCGAAGTTTTCGTCGATGACGACGACTTCTCCTTTGGCGATGAGCTTGTTGTTGACCAAGATGTCAACCGGCTCACCCGCCAGTTTGTCCAGCTCGATGATCGAGCCTTGAGACAAGTCTAGGATATCCTTGATCACCTTTTGCGTTCTTCCCAACTCTACCGTGACACGTAGGGGGATGTCTAGTAGAAGATTCAGGTTTCCGTCATCCGCTTGCATCATGGGCGGCTGGTTGAAGTTCGAAAACTGTACCGGCTGCACATTCACATTGCGGTTCGGCATTGGGAATGAAGCTGCTGCTGCCTGTTGGTACCCCGGCATCATGGGAGGCATCATAGGAGGCTGTCCGTACCCCGGCTGCGGATAGCCAGGCTGCGGGTAGCCCATCGGAGGCTGCTGCGGATAAGCCGCAGGATCCGGATATGCCGGAGGCTGCTGCTGGTAGGCGGCCGGATCCGGATACGCCGGAGGCTGCTGATAGGCAGCCGGCTGCGGTGCGGATGGTGCCGGCACTGGCGGCTGGCTGGCGGCTGGTGCAGGTGCCGGCGCAGACGGAGCCGGGGGTGCTGCAGGTTCGCTATGATCAGAAGCTCCTCCCATCAGAATGGAGACCATATCCCGCGCGAAATTCACCGGAAGCAGCTGCATGATCGTTGAATCGATGAGATCACCGATGACCATCCGGAACGAAACCTTGATGAAGACATCTTCCTTCGGGAGGTTGGCTGTATTCCCGTTGGCCAGATCCATGATGTCTATTCCAGGAGGCGAAATATTAACGAACCGGTTGAAGATCGTCGACATGGAGGTTGCGGAGGAGCCCATCATCTGGTTCATCGCTTCCTGCACGGCGCTGATATGGATCTCATTCAACTCTCCGCTTGGCGAGGTACCGTCTCCCCCCATCATCAGGTCCGCGATAACTTGGGCATCCGTCGTTTTGATCACCAGCAGATTAATGCCGTGGAAGCCGTCTACATAGTTCACATGAACGGCCACATGGGGCTTGGGAAACTCGGATTGCAGCTCTTCTTGGGTGATGATGGACACCTTCGGAGTGGTGATGTCCACCTTCTTGCCCAGCAGCGTCGATAATGCCGTTGCCGCACTCCCAAAGGTGATGTTCCCGATCTCACCCAGTGCATCTTGCTCCAAGGAAGAGAGATACTCATCCATTACGGGTCCGCCTTCGAAACCGCCGGCGGGTTCGTCAGAGGTCTGACGCAGAAGCGCATCGATCTCTTCTTGGGACAAATAATCCTTGTTATTCGTCATTTTGTTCCTCGGCTCCTTCATCTACGATCTCCGAAATTTGAACCGCTACCTTTCCTCTCATGGTTCCCGGGGTTCCAATGTACTTCAGCCTCTCTCCTACACGGATATGAAGCCCTTCCTCTACCGGTTTGGTCAAGGGAATGACATCCCCTACCGCGAGGTTCAGGAAATCCCGGACCGAAATTTCGGAGTGCCCCAGCTCTGCAATGATCGGCAGCTTGGCTTTTGTGACCCGGCTTTGCAGAGCTTCGGCTTCTTCCACTGTCTTGGACTTCTTATGCGTCACGAACATGTGGTGTACGGATAAGCGCGGCATGATCGGCTCAATAACGACGTGCGGGATACAAAGGTTGATCATGCCGGTTGTATCCCCGATCTTCGTGCTTAAGGAGATCAAGGCGATCGTGTCGTTGGCGGAAGCGATCTGCATGAACTGCGGATTCGTTTCCAATGCCTCCAGCCGAGGATACAAGTCCAGAACGGTCTTCCAGGCTTCTTGCAATGTATCTAATGCGCGGCTGAAAATACGTTCCATGATGATGGTTTCAATTTCCGTCAGCGCATTGATTTTCGAGGGGGATATGCCCGAACCGCCCAACAGACGGTCCAGCATGGCGAAGGCGACGTTGGGATGTACCTCCAAAACCATACGGCCCTCCAGCGGCTCCGCTTCGAAGATGTTAAGGATCGTCATCTTCGGAATGGAACGGATAAACTCATCATACGGCAGCTGCTCCACCTGAACCACATTAATCTGAACAAAGGTCCGGAGCTGTGTCGAGAAGTAGGTGGTCAAGAACCGTGCGAAGTTCTCGTGGATCCGTGTCAAGCTCCGAAGATGATCCTTCGAGAAGCGGGTAGCGCGCTTAAAGTCGTAGGCGCGGACCTTCTTCTGCGTATCCTCCTTTTTGAGCTCCTCCGCATCCATCTCACCGGATGACAATGCCGCAAGCAAGGCGTCTATCTCATTTTGCGAAAGTACGTCAACCATAGCGTCACCTCCTTCAACACGGGTGCGGAAACACCCCGTTTATTCCACATAGTAATCCGTGATCGAGATCTGCTTGATTTTACCTTCGGTCAGGATACTGTTGATCTTGTTCATCAGAGTGGAAACCAGATATTCCTGGCCCTTGCTGCCTTGGATCTGTTCGGCCTTCATGTCGGCCAAAGTCTGAAGAATGATGCCCTTTGCTTTGAAGTCCAATGTCTCGAACTCTTCCTTGCCCTTCTTATTATCCATTTCAAACGCGAAGCTGGCTTTGACGATCCGTCCCTTATCAGCCAGATTCGTGACCACGTCCTTGACGAACACGGTCAAGGCCTTGACTTCGGCTGGCGTCAGTTTCTTGGCGTCCACTTGGCTGACCGAAGAGCGGGCCGCTTCATTCGGGTCGGCCGGCTTGCTGTTCTTGTCCATAATGTGCCATAAGGCGAAGAACGCAACCAAAATCAAGGTAATCACGATAAGCATCGCCATGATGATCATGAAAAACTTATTCTTGAACACTAAGATCCCTCCGACTCGGAGCTCATGATCGTTCCTCTGACCGATCCGATCGCCGACAAAAAGTGCTGTATTAAGATTACCACATCGGGAACCTTGTCGAGAACCATAATTTTTTTCCCGGTTGTCAAGGTAATTACGGTGTCGGGAGTTGCTTCGATCGTCTCGATGAGAAGAGCGTTAATGGTAATTGATGCGCCATTCAGGCGTGTTACGGTAATCATGCTTCCCCTCCCTTAAGGGATCCGGGGGAGGATCAGTCCCCCGGAAGGTTTATTGAGAACGGGGACTTCTATTAACGCTTCAGATTGACAACTTCCTGCAGCACCTCGTCGGAGGTGGTAATGATCCTGGAGTTGGCTTGGAAGCCGCGCTGGGCTACGATCATCTCGGTGAACTCAGATGTCAGATCCACGTTGGACATTTCCAGCTGGCCCGCAATAATCGCACCGGTTCCCTGCTCCGCATTGTTGGCGGTCGCCGTATCGCCGAACTCGATTGCTCCGTCCGGATTGGCGTTTGGTGTCAAGCGGTACAGGTTGCCTCCGATTTTCTCCAAGCCCGCAGGGTTGGCTACCTTCATAACGGCGATCTTCGTGGTGGTCACTTCAGCTACGCCTTCCGCATTAACGGTAACCAGAGCGCCATCCTGAGAGATGGAGAAGGCGGTAATATCATCGCCGATTACGATTGGCGTACCCTCGGAGGAACGGACGAACAAGCCGTCTGCATTTACCAGGTTACCTGCCGCATCGACGGTGAAGTTACCGGCACGGGTCAGGAACGGAGGCTCCTGGTCCGGGGTGGAGGAGACGGCGAAGAATCCGTCGCCGTCAATCCGCAGATCCGTCGGCACATTCGTCGTCATGGCACTGCCGGGAGTATGGATCGTGTCGATGGAGCCCAGGGTCACACCCAACCCGATTTGCTTGGCGTTAACGCCGCCGGCGTCGTTTCCGTTAGGAGCCGTTACGCCTGCAACGGTCTGGCTCAGGATATCCTTGAACATGGCGCGTCCGGCCTTGAAGCCGATGGTGTTCACGTTGGCGATGTTATTGCCGATAACGTCAAGTTTCGTTTGGAAGCCGCGCATTCCGGATACGCCTGAATACAAAGATCTCAACATGAATGATTTCCTCCCAATATGAGTTGATTCAGTTATGGAGGACAAACCGTCCGAGCATCAGTCGGTCCGCTCGGTCGGGGCTTCCTGTTCGGGCCAGCCCTCTTTGTCCTGTCAAGATACGACAACCGCACTGTCGATCTGGGTAAACACATTGTCTTTCAATTGGGCGCCATCCATGGCCGTAACGATGGTCCTACTCTTCACATTCACGATTAATGCCAAGTCGTTCATGATCAGCAGGGAATCCTTGGCCCCTTTGGCAGCCGCCCGGTCAATGGCAGATTCGATCTTCGTCATCTGCTCCGGCTTCAGCTCGATCCCACGCTGCTTCAATCTGACTTCCGCATGGTGGCTGAATTTCAAGACCTTCCCGTCTAGAATCTCCTGAAAGCTCTTGACCGGCTGCGAGGAACCTTGGTTTGCCGGCCTTGCCGCTCCAGGCGGAATAGGTGTTGGATACAGCTGTCCGATCTTCATTTGTTCCATTACGATGCTGCTCCTGAATCCCAAATCTTGGTCAGTTGATCCAGGGCTACGTTCTCTCCTTTCACATTGGCATACTGCTTGCCGTCTTTGAAAGAGATCGCGTCCACTTTGCCCTCTTTGGTCGTATTCAGCCCATTGGAATCCTTAACGGTCCAGCTGACCATCTTGCCGATCAGCCCGGATGCCATTCCGATGGATTGCCGAAGCATCGACATTTCCTTCGCCATATTGCTCAGCTGCTCAACGGAAGTAAATTGAGCCATCTGGGCGATGAATTCTTTGTCTTGCAAAGGCGATGCCGGATCTTGATTTTTCAACTGGGCGATGAGAATTTTCAGGAACTCGTCCTTCCCCATCTCATTTCCTTTGAAGGTGCCGGCTTTCTGGACGTTGTTGGAAGAATAATAAGGCCACATATTCTTGGTGGAGACGGTGGAATCCGCCATGTTCACACCTCCTTGCTTCCTGTTGCGATTGTTCGGACATTATGCCGTTACATCGAAGCCCTCTCCGTTGGAATCCCGGGAGCCGTTCATGATCTTAGATGCTTCCAGAGCATAATCCTCGCTTCCGTCCGATTGTCCGCCGGATTGATTCTGGCGGTTGGATTGCTGGAAGGATTGCTGCTGTCGCTGATCTTGGAACATGCCGGATTGGAAGGCAAGACTTTGGGACACCTCCAGCTTATCCACCTGGATGCCTTGGCTTACCAGTGCGGAGCGCAGTTGAGAGAGTTGGGCCTCCAACGCATCTTTCCCCATCGCCGTTTGAGCGGCAAATTGAGCGACCAATTGGCCGTTATGCATGGAAAGCTTGACTTCCACTTGACCCAGTGTTTCCGGAGTCAGAGTAAGACGGGCTTCCGTAATGCCGTTCACTTCTTGAAGCCGCAGCTTACCGAGCACGAATTTGGTCATGTCCTCCACCAGCGCTTGGCTTCGAACGATGCCTTCCGACGGGAGCTCCGCCTTGTGGGGAACCAACCGGTTCAGCTCTTGTGCGAAAGTGACAGACGGTGCTGCTTCGTTCGGCTCTGCAGAAACCACTGCGGGCTCAGCTGCAGCTTGACCATCCTGCGTCTTCACCAGATCGATCCGGTGGATGGGCATCGTCTTCGCAGCCAGCATCTTCAGACGATTGGATGCAGAAGTCATGTGCGTAACCTGAACCTTGCCTGTCGTGTCGGCTTGAACGGACTGGCCTTCACGGGCACTGCTGCGCAAGTCTTTTCGGTTGTTCTGTACCGCAGGCTTCTCGTTGACGGAGGCTTCGATCCCTTCAGCGGAGGAAGCTGCCACAGCAGCTGCTGCCGCATCCTTACCTGTGCCGGCGGGCTGGAGCAGTTCCAGCACTTCCGGCTGCTTAGCCAATATCATCCCGAGCTTCTCTTCCATTTGCTCCAGGAATACGTTTCCTTCCCGGCCTGTTTGGACAGCTTGTGCCATGGATCTCAGGATATCCTGCGCCTGCTCGGTAGACACGGCGGCAGTATGTACACCCTCGATGGCTTTATCCTCTTGAACGGGCTCCTCCATTTGAACGGGGAGTACGTTCTCAGGAAGCAGCTGCATGGCTTGAAGCAGAGAGGCAGCCTGAAGCATCCAATCCTGTACCTCATCATTCGATAACAGCTTGTCTAGAAGCTCCGGCTGGTCGGCCAGCTTCGTCAACAGCTCGCCTACGATCGCTTGAGAATCAGATTCACCTGTTTCGGAGATCCCGGATAACCCTTGAACCCCCAGCAATCCGGCCAACAGCTGCGCCAGATCCGGCAGTGTTCCGGAAGCGGAATCGCCATTAGCTGCACCGCCTAACACTTGGAGCAAAAGTTTGCCGAAGGCGGCGGCATCGCCATTCACCGTACCGGTACCGGCTGTAGCTGCTGTCGGATTTACGGATGCGGCACCTGCAGCATTTGTCATGGTTTGTACCGTTTGCATTTTATGTTTCACCTCCTTTCCATGCATGGGAGTGTGTTCATTAAGGAGCCAACCGCGTCGTAATGGAAGCTGCGGTTTCCTTGGAAGCGTCGGATAACGAGGACATCACCTTGGAACGCGACGCTGTATCCATACTGTTCAGAATCTCGGTTACCTTGGCGGGAGTCGTCTTCTCCATCTCGATCAGCAGCGCTGCCGCACTCTTGGGCGTCATGTTGGCGAAGGTTTGGCCCAGATCGCTCTTGGTCAGCTTATCGGAGGATGTCGCAGCGGCAGTCTGGTTAATCTTAAGCCGTTCCTGCAAAGCCGCGATCTGCTTATCCTTGGCAGGCTTCGTATCCTTCAGGTAGATAGAGGCTTCCGCCGCTTTGGCCGGATCCATCTTCTCCAATATGGCGACCCTCTCGTCCACCTTCATCTCGGACAAGAGAAGGACTTGCTCCGCCACAGTGAGATTCTGCATAATCGGAGCTGCTTTGCTGGCAGACATCTTGGCGTACATAGAAGCCGTTTCCTTAATCTTCGCCATATACTCCTCGTCCGTCTTGCCCTTTTGCTTGGACTGCTCTTCCAGAGCCGCGTATTTCGCCTGCAGGTCCTTGATGGTCTGGTCCTTCTGGCTGGACGCATCGCTGGCGCTCTTCAGTTCCTGCTCACGCTTAGCCAACTGGTTCCGAAGGTCCTTGAGTGCCGCTTCGTTCTCTGCAGCAACCTGCTCCGGGGTGGTCTCCGCCGCTTCGGGAGTGCTCGTCTTCACGGCAGTCTTATCGACCTTGGGGTCTGGAAGAATCATGGAGAGGCCGGGCACCTTATCTCCTACCTTTAGCAGCTGGTTCATGAAGTTGTAATCGAATAGAGAGAGTAAAGCTCCCACGAGCACCATCGTGAACACGATCGGGATGAAGAACCAATACAAGAATCTCTCGAAGGCGTTAAACGTTGGTTTTTCGGCATCCATCTCCATGCAGCAGCACCTCCTTCATACGGTCTTACCCGCCGATTACATGGTTCGCTTATATCTGTTGGAAGCAAGCTCATCCAGCATCTCTTGCTCCTTCTTCAGCATAAGCGCCTGATATTGGCGGAACGCCTTGTCTCGGGCCTGATTCCAAACCTTCTCCTCCACCATCTTGGAGGACAATACTTCACGCTTCTCCACGACATTGACCTCGGCATGTCGGACATCCGCCGCCTTGCGCTTGATCCGGTCGTCCAGATGGTTCAGGTAGGATTGGTAGGACATCAACTCGGATGCAGTCGTCCGATCCTCGGCGGTTACATGCATACGTTCCCGGATTTCATCCTTTTCGGAGAACAGGCTGGTCAAGCTCGACTCCTCTTCCCGGAGCTTCACGACGGCGCCAGACAGAATCCATTCGGCCTGAGTTTTTTCATTTGTCTTCAGATCGACGATTTTTTGGAAGGAATACCGGAATCTCATGGACCTTATCAGCCTCCGCCGAATTCGCTAAGTAACCTGGCCTGCACTTCATCGAAATGGATTTTCTCCGATACCTTCTGCCGCGTAAAATCATTGATGGCTTGGATATATTGCAAGGACTTGTCAATTTCAGGGTTGGAGCCCCTCTGGTACGCCCCGATATTGATCAGATCCTCCGAATCCTTATAAACCGAGAGCAGCCGCTGTAAGAATCGGGCCGCTTCCTGATGCTCCTCCGGCACGATCTCCTTCATGACGCGGCTGACGCTGGCCAGAATGTCGATGGCGGGGAAATGGCCTTTGTTCGCCAGGTTCCGGTTCAGAACAATATGTCCGTCCAAGATGCCGCGGACCGCATCCGCGATCGGCTCGTTCATGTCGTCTCCATCCACCAGAACCGTATAGAATGCGGTGATGGAGCCTTTCGGCCCGGTTCCCGAGCGCTCCAGCAGCTTGGGCAAGGTGGCGAAGACCGATGGTGTATAACCTCTGGTGGCAGGCGGTTCGCCTACGGCTAACCCAACTTCCCGCTGAGCCATGGCATATCGGGTTACCGAGTCCATCATCAGCATGACGTTCAAGCCGCGGTCCCGGAAAAATTCCGCAATGCTCGTGGCAATGAGCGCTCCCTTGATCCGGATGAGAGCCGGCTGATCGGATGTGGCCACCACAACGACCGAGCGGGCCAATCCCTCCGCCCCCAGATCTCTCTCGATGAAATCAAGCACTTCGCGTCCGCGTTCCCCGATGAGAGCGATGACATTGACATCGGCGGATGTGTTCCGGGCGATCATGCCGAGCAGGGTGCTTTTGCCTACGCCGGAGCCAGCGAATATGCCCACCCGCTGCCCCTTGCCGACCGTCAACAACCCGTCGATGGCCCGGATCCCAACGCTGATGGGCTCGAGAACCCGGGGGCGCTTCAACGGATTGCTGGGCTGATTGTGCGTGGAGTAATGGCTCATCCGGCTGGGAAGAAAACCGCCGTCCAGCGGCTGTCCTAAACCATCCAGCACCTTGCCCAAGAGCTCGTGTCCCACCTGAACCGTCAAGGGTTTGCCGGTGCCGACCACCTCGCAGCCGGGGCCGATGGAATGCAGTTCCCCGAGAGGCATCAGGATGACCCGGTTGTTCTTAAAGCCAACCACTTCCGCCTTAAGAGGCTTGGAAGACTTATAAGGATATATGTGGCACACATCTCCGACGCTGGCATCGGGCCCCTCTGATTCCACGGTCAACCCGATGACCTGGGTTACTTTGCCGTTCACCAGTACCGGGTCCATGGCTTTAAGCCGTTCGATGTAACGGGAAGATTCAGGAAGCTTGATCACTCTTCCTCCGCCCCTTCCTGCTCCAGTGATAATTGCTGAAGCGCCAGCTTGATCTCCTTCAGTTGGGTATCCACCCGGGCATCGACGCTGCCGAAATCGGTCCGGACCACGCAGCCGTTGCTTCCGACAGTGGAATCCGGGAGAATCTGAAGCTCTGCTTGCGAATCGACGGCCAGCAATAGCTCGTCACGGGCATCCCGGATATAAGCGAACTGCTCGGGAGCGACGCAGAGAGAGATGACTCCCTTCTCCCGCTTCCGGGACAAGACGGAACGGGTAATGCCGATTATCCAATCCGGGTTGGAGCTTAGCTCGTGCTGGATGATCTTCTCCGCGATGGCGATGGACAAGTCCACCAAGAAAGGCTCGGATTCTTTGATGATCTGATTCTTCATCTCATAAGCCTGCTCGAGAACGGTCTTGGCTTCGGCGATCATGCCCGCATAATCTTGGGCCACCTGCTCCTGCGCATGCTGAACCCCTTCTTGGAAGCCCGCTTCGAATCCATCTTGCCGGGCTTGGGTCTCCACCTGATGGTCCAGTTCCCGCCGCGCATGCCACCATTCGTCGATCTCCGCCTGGGCATTCGCCCGAAGCTGCGACGCTTCTTCCATGGCAAGCCGGATCTGCTCCTCCGCCACACTTTCCGCATCCCGCAGGATCTGGTCCTTCGTCTCCAGCAGCTGGCGAAGCTCGCGTTGCTCCTCCTCGGAAGGGGCACTTGCTGCAGACATTTCCTGCAACGCTTGTTCGGACTGTGAAGGACCTGCAACCTCAATCTGCTTTTTGTCGTCTAATGTGGTATAGAAGTGAGGCTTGATCACCCTAGACAATCACATCATCTCCTCCGCCGCGGGCGATAATGATTTCACCGGATTCCTCCAGTCGGCGGATCGTGGATACGATACGGGTCTGCGCTTCTTCTACGTCACGCAGCCGCACAGGACCCATGTATTCCATTTCTTCCTTGAAGGTCTCCGCCATCCGCTTGGACATGTTGCGGAAGATGGATTCCCGTACTTCCTCGCTCGCCACCTTGAGCGCCAGCTGCAGATCGGCATTCTCGATGTCGCGGATAATGCGTTGAATGGAGCGGTTGTCGATATTGACGATGTCCTCGAAGACGAACATGCGCTTCTTGATTTCTTCGGCCAGCTCGGGATCTTGAATCTCGAGAGCGTCCAAGATGGTTCTCTCCGTGCCGCGGTCGACACCGTTCAAGATCTGAACGATGGATTCGATGCCGCCTGCGGAGGTGTAATCCTGGGTGACCGTCGCCGACAGCTTCTGCTCCAGTACCCGCTCCACTTGCGCGATGACTTCCGGAGAGGTGCTGTCCATCAGCGCAATCCGCTTGGCTACATCCGCCTGCTTGTCCTCCGGCAGCGCCGACAGGATCATGGATGCCTGCTGGGCCTGGAGGTACGACAGCACCAATGCGATCGTCTGCGTATTCTCATTCTGGATAAAGTTCAGGATCTGGGATGGCTCCGCCTTCCGTGCAAAATCGAATGGACGGACCTGCAGGGTAGCCGTCAAGCGGTTGATAATGTCCAGCGCCTTCTGGCTTCCCAATGCCTTCTCCAAGATCTCCTTGGCATAAGCGATACCGCCTTGGGAGATGAACTCCTGTGCCATGCATATCTGATGGAATTCAGCCAGGATGGAGTCCTTCTCCGTGGAATCCACCTTGCGCACATTGGCAATCTCCAGGGTCAACTGTTCGATCTCGTCATCCCGCAGATGCTTGAAGATCTGGGCCGAGACCTCCGGTCCTAAACTGATCAGTAGAATGGCGGCCTTCTGGCGGCCTGTCAACGTGGTGCCTTGCACTCCTTTGACTGCCAAACGCTAACACCTCTATTCATCTACCAGCCAGGTGCGGAGCAAGTTGACGAATTCCTCCGGTTTCTTCTTCGCCAGTTGTTCGAGCTGCTTCCGGGCTTGGTTGTCGTTGGTTATGTGGTCAAGATCAATGGTCGGGAACTCCACCTTGGCCGGTGCGGCTGCTGCCGCTGCTGCTTCCGCTTCTTCTTCGGCCGCTTGCTTGGCCTTGCGTCTGCGGGATGCGATGACGAAGCCTCCTGCCGCCGCCAATGCCGCAACTCCAAGTCCAATGGCACCATACAGCAGCCAATTGTTTCTTGCGGCCGCCGCCGATGCTGCTGAAGCTGCAAAGGACTGATCGAATACCGTCACTTTGGAGGCCAGTTCTTCCGTCGTCAGCGTTCTGCCGTTGTTCGCCAGTGAGGTGGCAACCAGACTGGCCAGCATCTTCTCGACCGCTGTCTTCATCTCCGGGGTCACATTGCCCGCGGAGCTGTCTAATCCGACACTAAGCGTCAGGTCTTGTACATAGAAAGGCTGCGATTCGATCTCTTCCTTGATCTTATTGAAATCGTAGTTGAAGGTCCGGGACGACTCCTCGGACTTGCCGCTGTTGTTATCGGTGCCGGCCGGATAAGTCGGAACATCCGTCTGCCCCGTGCCTGTCACGCCGCCGTTCGTTCCGTTCGTCGAGCTCTTCTCGTTTATTTGGGAGCTGACGACGATTCCGCTCTCTCCATTCACGGGCTTGACCAGATCGCTGCTAGTCTTCTTCTTGTCGAAGTTCAGCGTGGCGACCACCATCGGAACCACCCGGTCCTGGCCCACAATCTGTCCGAGCATGCTCATAATCTCCTTGCGGAGATCCCGCTCGAATTCCCGCTTGATCTGGAACTGCTGAGCTGCCGCGTTGCCTGCATTCACCACGCTGGAGGCCAGCTTGGAATAGGGCAGGAGGTCCCCGTTCTGGTCCGAGATCGTAATGTTCTCTACAACCAGATTAGGTACGCTCTTGGATACGAGCAGGTACATCGTATCGATCTTCTGCTGATCCAGCGTGTAGCCCGGCTTGGTATTCAGGACGACGGATGCCGTTGGCGGCTCCTTGTCGCGGATGAACACCGTATTTTTTCCTGGTTGAGTGACCAGGACTTTGGAACTAGCGACCGCCACGTTGGTGTTGATCAACTGCTCCAATTCTCCCTGGAGTGCTTCGAGCTCCATGATTCGAGTCTGATCGTTCGTAAGCCCCAGCATGTTGCTCTCCCGGAAGACGCCCCAGCCGATGGCTCCGCTCTTGCTCAATCCTTTACCCACGACATCGACTTTGACCTGGGACACCATGTTCCGAGGGACACCGATCGTTTTGCCGTCCGTGCTCATCCGGTAAGGAATACCGCTGTCCGTCAAATACTTCGTAATGTTCGAAGCATCGGTCGGCTGTAAATCCGTAAATGCCGTTGCGTATTCAATTTTGGAATTGTTATAGATCACTAGGCCGATAATCGCAATCGTCAAGACAATCGTGCCGACGATCATGAATTTATAAGTCCGGTTGAATTTATTCCAAAATTGTTTGAGGTTTGTCCAATTTTGGAGTAATCTCTCGTTCACTATGTCACCTCATCCGTTAGACTTCAGGCATCCATACCGGATTACATCTGCATCCTCATGATCTCCTGGTAGGCTTCGATCGCTTTGTTCCGGACTTGAACCGTCAGCTGCAAGCCAAGGCTCATCTTCTCGGATTGGATCATCAGCTGATGCGTATCAACGGATTCCCCACGGATAAAAGCACCGTTCAACTCCCCGACTACTTTCTCCTGCGTACTTAATTGATTCAGCGTCTGGTTCAGCAGATCCCCGAAGGACTGTCCGACCTGAGCCGCTCCCGTCTCTTTGCCCTTATCCGCCGGCTGAAGGATCTTAAGTGCCGAAACGGAAGGCTGGAAGCTCATCTTTTCTAGCATCATTTACTCCTCCTTATCACTTGCCGATTTCAAGAGACTTGGCGATCATAGCTTTGGAAGCGTTCAAGGCGGTGACGTTCGCTTCGTAGGATCTTGTCGCGGACATCATGTCCACCATTTCCTTCAGAACATCCACATTGGGAAGAAGAACAAATCCGTTCTCATCCGCATCCGGATGCGTCGGATTGTAGACTTGCTTGAAGGGAGCGTTATCTTCGGTAATCTTGGTTACCTTCACGCCCTCGCCTGCCGCAGGGGCCTGCATGGCGCCCGCCAGGACTTGGGAGAAGGGTTGGGAAGGCTTGGCCGCCATCGATACCATCTTGCGCTGGTACGGCACCCACTTGCCGTCCACCAGCTTGCCGCGGGTGGTATCCGCATTGGCGATGTTGGAGGAAATCACGTCCATTCTTAGACGCTGTGCAGTTAACGCGGAACTGCTGATGTCAAACCCGTTAGTCAGTCTCATGGTTATTTCCTCCCTTCGATTACGATTCGCAGCTTCTGCATCTCACTGTTGACCTGCTGGGTCAAGACGTTGTAGCGCAGCTGGTTCTTGGCCATAAGCGACATCTCCGAATCGATATCCACATTGTTCTCGTTATTATTCATGACGGAACTCCGGTCTTCGATGACAGCCGGCTGAATCGGAGCCGCAGGGGTGCCGATCGGAATATGCTTCGTATGGGTCCTTTTACCTGGAAGGGAATTACGATTCAATTCCCCCTGCAGCAGCTCTTCGAATTGAACGTCCGAACGCTTGTAATAAGGAGTATCAACGTTGGCGATGTTGTTTGCTGTAATTTTTTGGCGCAAGGAAGCTGCGTCCAAAGTCCGTTCCATCAGCTTAAAAGAGGATGAATTCAATATGTTCATATGTCCAACCTACCTTTGGGCGCAGATTACGTAAACTTATTCAACAGTGTCGAAGTAAACTCCTCCTTCTTTCGACAAGAAAATATATAAAAATTACTGCTAAACTTGTCATATCGTGCAGTAGAAAGGAATCAACACCATAAATCATGCAAAATTTTGGCAATATGTACAATAAGAAAAAAGCCCTATCTTTAGTCGATAGGACTTTTTTGTCGAAAAAACACTGTTTATGACTGAAAGCTACGCTTGCCTTTTTACCAATTCCTGGACCAACTGGTCATTTAATAATTTGATGTAGGTCCCTTTCATCCCTAGAGACCGGGTTTCGATTACTCCCGCGCTCTCCAGCTTCCGAAGCGCATTGACGATGACCGAGCGGGTGATCCCTACGCGGTCAGCGATTTTGGATGCGACGAGCAAGCCTTCCTTGCCTTTCAGCTCCTCGAAGATATGCTCCACGGCCTCCAGTTCACTGAAGGACAACGAGCCCACCGCCACCTGTACGATCGCTTTGCGCCGCGCCTCCACCTCGCTCTCTTCGGCACGTTCGCGAAGGATCTCCATCCCCACGACGGTCGCCCCATACTCAGCCAGAATCCAGTCGTCCTCTTCGAAAGGATCTCCCGTCCGGGTCAGCACCAGCGTCCCCAGACGGTCTCCTCCGCCGATGATCGGAATGACGGTTACATAAGGTTGGCCGAAAAGCTCGCGGATCTGCTCCGTCACGAACCGGTACGGATTGTCCTCGTCTAGATTGGAGCTCGTCTCCTCGATTTTAAGCAGGAGCTGATTTTGCTCCGGCTGGAACCGGCGTTCGGTAAAGAGGATCTGCTCCAGCTCCTCCGATGCGGCGGTACCCGCCAATGCACAGCCCAATATTTTTCCTTTGCGGCTTGTAACGAAGATGTCGGCCACCATCGTATCCCTTAGCACCTCGGCCATCTCCATGAAGGAGAGAGCCTTGCCCGCCGCTCTCTGCAGGAGACGGTTAAGCCTCCTGGTTTTTGACAGCAATGCCATGCCTTAAAGCCTCCCAACAACAATTCCTTCTACAAGATGTACTGGCTTAAATCCCGGTTTCTGGCTAGCTCGGACAGCTTCTCCCGGACGTAAGCGGGGGTCACCTCGAAGGTATCCAGACGGATGTCAGGCGCTTCGAAGCTCAAATCCTCCAGTAGCTTTTCCAGAATGGTATGGAGCCGGCGCGCGCCGATATTTTCCGTGTTCTGATTCACCTCAACGGCTATCTTCGCCAGCTCCTCGATCGCCTCGTCCGAAAATTCGATCCGGATCCCCTCCGTCTGGAGCAGCTCGGTGTACTGCTTGGTCAAGGCGTTCTTCGGCTCCTTGAGAATCCGGACGAAGTCCTCATGGGTCAAGCTGGTCAGCTCCACCCGGATCGGGAATCTTCCCTGCAGCTCGGGAATCAGATCGGAGGGCTTCGCGATGTGGAAGGCTCCCGCCCCGATAAACAGCACGTAATCGGTCTTGACGGGGCCGTACTTGGTCATCACGGTGGATCCCTCTACGATAGGCAGAATATCCCGTTGTACGCCCTCACGGGAGACATCCGGACCGCTTCCTCTGCCTGCACTGGCCACTTTGTCGATTTCATCGATGAAGATGATGCCGGATTGCTCCGCGCGGCGGATGGATTCCTGGATGACTTCGTCCATATCCATCAGCTTCTGGGCTTCCTCCTGGGTCAGCACCTTACGGGCCTCCTTCACGGGAAGCTTGCGCTTCTTCGTACGCTTGGGCATGAATTGGCTGAACATCTCCTGCATGTTCATCCCCATCTGTTCGTTCCCTTGCCCGCCCAGCATGTCGAGCATGGAGGGAGCATGATCCTCAACCTCGATTTCAATCAGCTCGTTCTCCAGTTCGCCGCGGCTTAATTTCTCCCTAAGAGCGGCTCTTCTGGATGCCAGTCCAGGATCCGTCTCGTCTGCCTGGGGCTCCGGCTCCTTCTGTCCGCCGAACAGCATCTCCAGGGGATTGCGTCCCGGCTTGTTCTTGTTGGGATTGGGCGCCAGAATATGTAGAATCCGGTCTTCCGCCATCTTGCCGGCCCGCTCCTTCAGCTGGTCGGCCTTCTCCGCCTTGACCATGCGGATGGCCGTCTCCACCAGATCCCGGACCATGGATTCCACATCCCGGCCCACATAGCCCACTTCCGTAAATTTCGTTGCTTCCACCTTGACGAACGGCGCGTTGACCAATTTGGCCAGCCGCCGCGCAATCTCCGTTTTACCTACGCCCGTGGGTCCAATCATTAGGATGTTCTTCGGGATGATCTCGTCCCGGACCGATTCCTCGAGTAGGCTTCTTCTGTAGCGGTTGCGCAATGCCACGGCCACAGACTTCTTGGCCTGCTTCTGTCCGACGATGTACTTATCCAGCTCCGAAACGATTTCCCTGGGGGTCAGCGCGTCTTTCATCCGGATCTCCTCCCGCCGCTATTCGATTTCTTCCACAATGATATTGTGGTTGGTGAAAACACAAATATCCGCCGCCGTTTCCAGGGCAGCCTTGGCAATCTCCTTCGCATCCAGCTGGGGAGCGTGCTTCTTCAAAGCGCGTCCGGCAGCCAGGGCGAAGTTGCCCCCGGAGCCGATCGCCAGGATCCCGTCGTCCGGCTCGATGATCTCGCCGTTGCCGGAGATCAAGAGAAGCCCGCTGCGGTCCATAACGATCATCATAGCCTCCAAACGCCGAAGCACCCGGTCCGAGCGCCAATCCTTCGCCAGCTCCACAGCAGAGCGCTGAAGGTTGCCGTGATGCTCCTCCAGCTTGCCCTCGAACTTCTCGAACAGTGTGATTGCGTCGGCAACGGAGCCTGCGAAGCCCGATACTACCTGTCCGCGGTATAAGCGCCGTACCTTCTTGGCGGTATTCTTCATCACCATGCTGTTGCCGAAGGTGACCTGACCGTCGCCGGCAATGGCGCCCTTGCCGTTATGCCGGACTGCAAAGATCGTTGTGGCGTGAAAATCACCCATATTGCTCCTCCTTATGCCGATGGCCGTATTGGCGGTCTTAAGAGCCATGCGCGGGAAAACCCCGATGGATGGCATCCGAGCCTTCCACGGGGCTTACATACGATTGAAGCGCGCTCACATTCGATTTGGGCATGCGGTCAAAAAACAATTCTAATAGTACCATAGCCCGTGAATCACACACAAGGGAAATCGGTGTCGTTTTGTATAAAATTCTGAATTGTTTGAATGGAGCGGTTAGCCAGCTGCTCGTACTTCAGCTTCTTGTTCTTGATTCGCTCCGGAAGGGCCGGGAGCAGGCCGAAATTGGCATTCATCGGCTGGAAATGTCCCGAATCCGTGGACACGATATAAGCTGCCATGCTGCCGATGGCCGTCTCCTCCGGAAGCGTAACCGGCTCCAAGCCTCGCGCAAGCCGGGAGGCGTTGATGCCGGCGATCATGCCGGAGGCCGCCGATTCCACATAGCCCTCCACTCCGGTCATCTGTCCGGCGAAGAACAGGTTCTCGCGGTTCCGGAATTGATAAGTGGGCCGAAGCAGCTTGGGGGAGTTGATGAAGGTATTGCGGTGCATGACCCCGTAGCGGACGAACTCCGCATTCTCCAGACCGGGAATCATCGAGAACACCCGCTTCTGCTCGCCCCATTTGAGATGGGTCTGGAAGCCCACCAGGTTGAACAGCGTTCCCGCGGCGTTATCCTGGCGCAGCTGCACGACGGCATAGGGCAGCTTGCCGGTATGCGGATTCACTAGTCCGACGGGCTTCATGGGACCGAAGAGAGCCGTTTGTTTGCCGCGCCGGGACATGATCTCGATGGGCATGCAGCCTTCGAAGTAGACTTCCTTCTCGAACTCCTTCACCGGTGCCGTCTCCGCCGAGATCAGCGCTTCGTGGAACCGGTCGAACTCCTCCTCGGTCATGGGGCAGTTCAAGTAAGCCGCCTCTCCCTTGTCGTAACGGGAGGCCAGATACACCTTGCTCATATCGATGGAGTCCTTCTCCACAATCGGGGCAGCCGCATCATAGAAGTAGAGGTACTCCTCTCCCGTCAAGCCCTTAAGCTGAGCAGACAATTCCGGCGAAGTAAGGGGCCCCGAAGCGACGACGACAATCCCGTCAGAGGGCAGCTCCGTAACCTCTTCATGGCGGACCTCCACCAAGGGGTGGGATCGAAGCGCGTCCGTTACCCCTCCGGAGAAACCGTCCCGGTCAACGGCCAAGGCTCCGCCGGCCGGAACCGCATGCTTGTCCGCCTGGCCCATGATGAGAGAGCCCAACATTCTCATCTCTTCCTTTAATAATCCGACGGCATTGGTCAAGCCGTTGGCCCGCAGTGAATTGCTGCATACGAGCTCGGCGAACTTGTCCGTATGATGGGCCGGAGTGCTCCGGACCGGACGCATCTCGTAAAGAATGACCGGTACGCCTCTCTGGGCAATCTGCCAGGCGGCTTCACTGCCGGCCAAGCCCGCTCCGATCACAATGACTGGTTTCACGCTGGACAAAAGGGAACCCTCCCGATTCATATTGTGCCCTGTCAACCACAGGGACTTCTGCCCGTAGGGGCGAAAAAGGAAAACGAAGCGTCTCCCTTCCTGCGGCGCATCTGGCTCTTGCGCCGCCCTGCAGGATCACTTCGTTCCTTCGGTGCTGCAAACGATTGGCTAAGCCTCTATTCCAGATCGTCGCCGTCCGCCGCATCCTCGGCCGGCTCTTCCTTGTAATCGCACTTGGAGCATTGGATCACGGTGCCGCTCCGGTTGGTCTTGGTAATGAGCAGCTCTCCGCAATCCGGGCAATCCCGGCCCACGGGACGATCCCAGGAGACGAAGTCGCAGTCCGGATACTTGTCGCAGCCGAAGAACACACGGCCCTTCTTGCTGCGGCGCTCTACCACATGTCCTACCTTGCAGGTGGGGCAGACGACGCCTGTGCCTTTGACGATGGGCTTCGTATTCCGGCAATCCGGGAAGCCGGAGCAGGCCAGGAACTTGCCGAAGCGGCCCATCTTGTACACCATATGGCGCCCGCACTTCTCGCAGACCTCGTCGGAGACCTCGTCTTGGATCTCGACTTCCTTCATTTCCTCCTCCGCTACTTCCAAGCGCTTCTCGAAGGATTGATAGAAGCCGTTCAATACCTTGACCCAGTCTTCCTTGCCTTCCTCCACATGGTCCAGCTCCTCCTCCATGTGGGCGGTGAAGTCCACATCGAGGATCTCCGGGAAGAACTCCTCCATCAGCTCGATGACCAGCTCACCCAGCTCCGTAGGAATGAACTTCTTCTCCTCGAGAGCCACATAGCCGCGCTTCTGGATGGTTTCCAGAATCGGGGCGTACGTGCTGGGCCGTCCGATGCCCATCTCCTCAAGCGCACGAACCAATCGGGCTTCCGTGTAACGGGGCGGCGGCTGGGTGAAGTGCTGCTTCGGTTCGATGGCGTTCTTCGTCAGAGCGTCTCCCTTGGACAGCGGCGGCAGGAACTTCTCCTCTTCCGTGGTGCCGTCATCGTTGCTCTCCACATATACCTTCATGAAGCCTGGGAACTTGACCTTGGAGCCGTTGGCGCGGAACACCGTATTGGCCGCCTGGATGTCCACTGTCATGGTGTCCATCACCGCGGATGCCATCTGGCTGGCGACGAAGCGCTCCCAAACCAGCTTATACAGCCGAAGCTGGTCGCGGCTCAGATACTCCTTCACATCCTCCGGGGTACGCATGACGGAGCTGGGACGAATGGCTTCGTGGGCGTCCTGGGCGTTGGCGGCCTTCTTAGTATAGACCCGGGGAGTCTCCGGATAGTAGGACTCGCCGAACTTCCCCAGGATAAACTCTTTGGCTTCCTCTTGGGCCACCGGAGAAATCCGGGTGGAGTCGGTACGCATATAGGTGATGAGACCGACGGTACCCTCCTTGCCCAGATCGATGCCCTCGTACAGCTGCTGTGCGACGGACATGGTCTTCGCCGCACGGAAATTCAGCTTCCGGGCCGCCTCCTGCTGCATGGTGCTCGTGATGAAGGGCGCCGAAGGATTGCGCGTGCGTTCCTTCTCCTTCACGTCCAGAACCGTGAAGTCCGCTTTTTGGATGGATGCCAGGATCTCTTGGACCTCGGCCTCGTTGTGGAGCTCCTTCTTCTCGCCGCCGACGCTGTGGAACTTGGCCTCCAACGGGCTCGTTCCCGCCGTCAGCTGAGCGGTGATCGTCCAGTACTCCTCCGGCACGAAGGCCTTGATCTCATTCTCTCTATCATTAATAAGCTTGACCGCTACGGATTGAACCCGGCCCGCAGACAAGCCCTTCTTCACTTTCTTCCACAGAAGCGGACTGATCTTATAACCCACAAGCCGGTCCAGAATTCTCCGGGCCTGCTGTGCATTGACCAGATCCTTATTGATCGGCCGAGGTGTCTTGAACGCGTCCTTCACGGCTTGCTTCGTGATCTCGTTGAACACCACGCGGCACGAATCGGTATCGTCCAGGTCCAGGTAGTGGGCCAAGTGCCAGGCAATCGCTTCCCCTTCGCGGTCAGGGTCAGCCGCCAGATAGACTTTCTTCACCTTCTTGCGGGCGTCCTTCAATTCCTTCAGAACGTCGCCTTTACCGCGGATCGTTATATATTTGGGTTCGAAATTATTCTCGACCTCGACGCCGATTTGGCTCTTCGGAAGGTCACGGATATGGCCCATTGATGCTTTCACAATAAACTTGCTGCCGAGATACTTCCCTATGGTCTTGGCCTTAGCAGGCGATTCCACAATAACCAGCGAGTCTGCCATATTGCCTTCCTCCTCCCTGGACGGATGGTTTGGGGTGTTAGGATGAATCAGATAAGAACATAGACCGAACCCGGGAGCTGCTCGATCCTTTTCTTCATTTGTAAGGATTGAACGTTTCCACTACGTCCATATTGCATTATTTTATTGTCCATTATATCCATCTGATACGGTTATCATCATATTACATTGGTGAGTATGTGGTCAAATTGGTGGTCATTGCCCCGTGGTCTATATAATAGAAGAAACGTTACGCCTTTGTCACGCTTTATTTTGTAAATGCTACCATTGTCTCAATTATGTCATATTTTTAACGATCAATAACTCTCTACCGACCACATCGAAACCGGCTCGAACGGTATCGGGGTTCTGCTTCGTGATGACGATTATATTAGGGGCTACAATCTTACCACCAGCCCATTCCTGATACTTCGCTGTCTTATAATGACCTCCGTTAAAGTACATTCCGTAGATGGCCCACTTCCGCGCCCATGGATTCTTCCCCGGCGGGTAACTCCGCTGCACCTCCACCGCATAGAGCTTCAGTTGGAACACCATCACGCAATCCGGTCTCCACTCCAGCTTGCGGCCTTCATGCTCGAACTTCTCCCGAGGCTCATACATCCAATGGGACGGGCTACACGTGAACCACAGATTCCCCACCGCCAACGCATGGTCGATACTACCCAATCTCGTCGGAGATATCCCGTAGCGTTTCCGCCCCTTCCCCGTTAACCGCCATACCTTTTCTTTTCCATGTTGCAGACTTTCCACTAACCTCTCTTGCTCCAGCTCCCGTAGGACGGCGCTTGCTTTCTTCCTTGGGTTTAGGCTGTCGTTTAGTCTCGCTAACTGTGACGTGCTGGCTATCGGGACTTTGGTTAGCGCCTCTAAGATTCGCTCTTTGTGCCGTGGAGCGTCCACCGTCTATCACCTGCACTTTCAGCGGTTCTAAGGTGCGTTCCCACGCGCGGTCATCACCTACAAAGGGAACTTGCAGCGTATGGTCCCGGTCATAGGCGTAGATGCAGCGTCCCGGCGTATGAGGGCTGATACGTTCGGCTCCTTCGTGGCCTATAATGAGTTCAGAGTTAGAGCGATCCTTCACCCGGAATGCTACGGATGCTTCACAATTGGCCCGGAATTGGAGATTCACCGCGTCATAGCTGGGGCGCTGGGTGGCGAGGATGACGGGCATCTTCGGCTCTCGCGCTTGCTGGCCTAAGATGGCGATACAATCGTCGCAGTCCTGCGCCACTTCTTTCAGCTTCCCGCTGTTCTGCTTCGGACTTAGGGCGGCGGCTTCGTCTATAATCGTGACAATGGTCCGCATGCCTTTCAGCACATCCCGGTTCCGGCTGGTCAATACGAGTTCCTTACGGCGCATCATTTCCGATACCGTAGCGACCAACATATCCCGGGCCTCGAACATGTCCTTGGCAATATAGACGTGGGGCAGGATCTCGAATGGGATGAAGCTGAATCCCTTCAAATCGCATATGCGGATCTCACAGCCATGACGCACTAACTGCCATATCCAGTAGCGGAGGGCCTCTGTTTTTCCCGAACCCGAGCCGCCTCCGGTCAATAAGTGGGCGTTCATTGAGTGGTAGATTGGTTGCTGTAACCTGTTATAGCCGATGATGATTTCACTACGGCGGAAGTGTTCCTCGTTCGGTCGGACCATGCCTAAGTCTTTTTCGACTACCCTTAGCACTACCACACCGCCACGGTCTATGACTTCTACGGGACTTCCTACGCTGGCCTGAACCGCGTCTAGATGCTTATGAATGTCCTGTGCTGACTTGCCTATGGGTAGCCGAAACGCGTGTTCAGAACCGCATAGAACGCGCCTAGAATCGATGTGATGGAAGCCTGTAGTGCGGTGCTGTTTGATGTCGGATTCCACCATGCGGTTGAGGACGGAATGGAGTTGCTTCACCACATTCATAGTGGTACATGCCTCCTATTTATGGTATAATAAAGTCAATAAGACGTTGACCGAGACAGCCGAAAGGTTCAGGACATAAGGTTGATACTGACTAAAGCCCTTAATTGGAGTCAGAGATCCGTTATATTGGGGCACATGGGTTCGAATCCCATACGTCTGGAGAAGGGGACTGCGCACGCGCGGGCCTCTTTTCTTTTGTCCGCGTCCGTGGACTATTTTTTTCTTTTGTCCGCGTCCGTGGACTATTTACAAGTAAGCAACGCGAAGGCGGGAGCCAGCGCGGGGCGGACTATTGTAAATAGGATTCGTGAGAAAAAGTATCCACATATCCCAGAGTTTATGGGGATAACAAGCTGTGATCGTGACATAGCTTGACCGCGGCTCTCTGTCACAGCTCGTCACCATGTGCCAAGGTCAATCATCTGTAGTAACCATCCGGCGTACTCCTCGAACAGTATCCGCATCCATACCCATCCACCGTGATACCACCAATCCATGAGTCTCCACCCGCCAAGCACAACGTTAAGCACGATCCCATTTTCTATAAAAAAGTACCATACGTCCGAAAAGTCCGTTTCCGGCTGCTCTCCTGCGATTAGGTCATCGTCATCCCAGCTAAAGCCCCGTGAACGAATGTTGATCCGTGGTATTGCGTATCCGCTCATTTTACTGCACCTCCGTTAATCCATGGTTTACCCGGGTTCCCTGGTTTCCGTGCGAAGTACAGCCGTAACGCCGCCTTCGCAATCTCGGCCCTCGCTTTGTTGTCCATTCCCTCTAACGCCTCCTTTAGATCCGCATCTTCCTTACCCAAGTACACGGTGACTAAGTTTGGATTGCTCATGCTAAGTGCCTCCTTCGTGGTGTTTGGTATATGTGTATTCGCAACTGTTGGATATATTCTTAAACTGTTGGTTTCATTTATGGGCATGTCTATGTTATAATAGTGGTATGAGAAGGAAATTGAATTGGAGGCGGTGAAACTATGGGGGAACGAATATAACGGAGGATTTACAGATGCTTAAGCCCCGCGTAAAAATAGCCGTTGCGAAGTATGAGACGGAGAGCGATACAAAGTTTAGCCGCATGGAAGCGGCGAAGAAGTTGGGAATAAGCCCGCAGTATTTGAGCGGTATTATCTCCGGGAAGAAAAAGAACGTTGACCCTGAAGTGTTGTTCGGATTGGCTAAGCTGCTTAATTGTAAGGTGGATGATTTGTATGAGTACTGCAAGGAGGAAGATGGATGAAGGTTTTCTTTGACACGGAGTTTACGGGGTTACATCAGAACACAACGTTAATAAGCATAGGATGCGTTGCAGAAGATGGCCGCACGTTCTATGCGGAGCTGACTGACTACGATAAGTGTCAGGTTGACGATTGGATTAAAAAAAATGTGATAAGCAACCTCGTCATACACCATGAACGTGACTACTATTACAAAGTAACGGATATCGAGGAAATTTATAAAAGTAATTCTTATGGCATTGGAAGCAGGTTGTCTGTGTGGTTGCAACAATTCGATAAAGTGGAAATGTGGTCCGATTGCCTGTCTTATGATTGGGTGTTGTTCTGTCAATTGTTTGGGCATGCGTTCAACATCCCAAATAACGTTTACTACATTCCGTTTGATATTTGCACCGTATTCAAACTAAAAGGGATTGATCCGGATGTCAGTCGGGAAGATTTCGCGGGTGCAAAGGACTGGAATGTAGAGCATAAACACAACGCTCTGCACGATGCCAAAGTCATTAAAGCTTGCTACGAGCGCCTAATGAACATGTAAGGCCGAAGGCCATCGTCCGACAGAATAAGCTTAGGCGAAGCCCGGAGGCCGTATAAGGGGATCTTAGAGGATATAAGGAGGAAATAAACCAATATGGATATAGCGGAGATTAAACAGAGGCATGAGAAACGCAAAGAATACGGTACGCTTGTATCAGAAACATATATGCACCAACACATTGATTTCCTCCTCCAAGAACTAGAGAAGCTACAACGCATAATTTCTGACCACGGTCCAGACGGACGTAACTACACCAATTCTCAGTATGTGGAGCTCAGACAGGAGAATGAACGGTTAACCAAGCAACGTGACAATTTCGGATCCACCTTAGCAACGATAGCGGCGTTGATAAAGGTCCGACCGGATTTGAATAGCGTGGAAATGTTGAAGGATGTATCCGAAAGAGCAGAAGCCGCGTTTTTGCGAGATGAAGAAATTAGCGGACATGCAAAATAACCAATTTGAATCCTTCAACGCCGCTATAGACTTCCTATCCGCACGTGGAAAGTTATCCTATCAAGGCAGAGTCGGACATATGGCAGAAGCCTGTCTCTATACGTATGAGAGTAAAGGAACTAAGTATGAAATTTGGGTGTATGTAGATGGGAGAGTAGAAGAAAAATGATGATACGGCCCCCGCTGAAGCTGGGCGGATTCGGTCGGAACGGAGGAAAAGATAATGATTAATGAATTAGGTACAAAGCGCTTCAAAATCGAGGAAGTCGTCGATGGTGTAAGTCCGAATATTACAAAGAAATTAAATCTAACCATTAGCCAGTACGACCCAATTTCTTTTGACCCAAAATATCTAGATGAACTTATTTACTTGCTGACAACGTTTAAAGAGCTTAGAGAGAAAGACGCGCAAAAAGTAGCAGAAGAATGGACCGTATAAGAACAAAAAGAGCCTAACCAGGTGCTTCCCGGTAGGCTCTTTTTCGTCGGTGCTTCCGAACAATTCAAGCATAGCATGGATGAAAGCGGTTGGAAAGTGAACGTTATGAGTCGAAAAACATGCCCATATCCTTCGTGACTTCGTACATCCTTAGGAGGTAGTTTTCCAACCATTTGTTATTAGCAGGATCAGCCGCGTATTGGTTATAAAGGTACTTATGCTGTTCGGTGGCGCGGTACATCTTCTGACGCAGGACGGCGATATCGTCTTTGGCTTTCATCCTCTCTTCAATAGCAGCAATGTCGGAGCGTATTTGGTCCATAGATGTACATGGGCAAGCGGTAGCGTTCAATTCGTTATGCCCGAGTATGCGTGTAATAGGCAATACCGCTTTAACGCTCAGAATGGCAGCGTAGAGAAGTTCACGCTCACGGTCGGTAATTGCCCTTTTAGAAAGGTCCGCGTTGATCTCAATGCCCACGGTGTACGTGTTATTGCCGGATACATGGAAGGTGAAGGACAGTAAGTCATTACATTGTTTGATCAGTCCTTCGTCAATGGAGATATGATAGGAGATTCCGGCTCCCCATTGTTTGGCGTGGTATTCTGCGTGTGACTTTAACGTTCCCTCCGGAGGTCCAGAGTGATGGATCACGATCGTATCCACGTCCTCGGGCCTCCTAAGCCCCGTATGATACGTTCCATCCCATACGCCGCGGACAATGTTCTGCTTGTTCTTCAACGTCTCCCACGGGCCTTTACGGGGCAATTGGTCGGTAATATCTACAATGTCCGGTACGTTAAACGGCAGGCCCGTGACCAACTTCAGATTGCGGATCGACACTTGCCACACCTCCATCAAAAGGATGTTTGCGGGTATCCTGGTACTTCTTCACCATGTCGCGGATAACGGCGAATAAGGCCAGTCCCATAAGTACGAACGTGGCGATTTGATCCGCCATATCGTCCGGCAGCTCCAGTTGCGGAAACGCCATTTTCACGAAGCTGAGAATATATCCGATTAGGCCGACCAGCCACACTTTATCGAGTTTCATTCCCCTTCTCCTCCTTTGCTTTTCCCGGGCGATGCCCTGCCGTGATAAGTTGGACCACTTGCTTAAGCTCGTCCGAACCTTCCCGCATGATGGTGTCATAACTCCATCCCATCGTTTCCCCTCCTCTAACGCTGCCACTCTCGCCTCTAAAATGCGTCCCTGAGCGCGTTCACGTATGCGACCATACAAAAGGACTGCCCCGTAGATGGACAGCCCTAACTTGCCAAAACGAGAGCGAATAATGGGTTCCAGCCAATCAGCCAGCAGCTCCCAAACGATCAGAAGTAGCCCGATCAGTTTCCACATGCGGTGTCACCTCGTCGGGAGGATGCATCAGGATTTCGTCTTCGCTCGTCAAACTCGCCGCTACGCACCCAAGAAGTCCACGAACCATGCGGTGTGCGGGGCTGTATCCGATGGGTTGTCCATCAATGAGAGAGACGGGAACAGATACTGATTCGATCATAGAAACCCTCCTTTGCATAATAAAAGAGCCGCCCGGAGGCGACTCTTAATGTTTTTTCATGCGATCCAGTATCAGCAAAAACGGAAATGCCAGCAGGAGGAATGTCATTCGCAGGATTTTATAGATGCCGCCAAAGAAATCAAGTCCATTCTCCTCTGCGGATTCTGCGAAGTTGTAGAGGATTCCGCCTATGACAAACACCGTTATGACGATACTGAGCCAATTCATTTTGGTACCCCCATCGCATCCAGACGAGACAACACATCCAGATAGAGATTATTGATTTCCGTTTGAACACTCCGCAATTGTTCTGCCTTCTGCTTCGCGTTCAAGGATACATTGCCTTGGATTTCGCGTTTCTTGGCATTCAGATCACGTAATTTACGGGCCGGATCACCTTTGGCAGTCCCGGTTGCCAGTTTCTTCACGTTATCATTATACCACGAAGGCGTAGCGGCTCCATCGCCAACGTCCGCAGAGATGTTCTTTACCTGCTCTACACGATCATAATAATCCCTGGACAAATTGTTCGTAAATGTGGGGTCGACAATAAAGTTTTTCAGCAGCGTATTCTCAACGGTTCCACCTCCAACAGAAGAAGTGAGCGGCAAACCGAGACGCGCCAGATCGCCGCCGTACTGCTTGGCGAGGTAATCGACTTCCATCGGTGACAGTCCTAGTTTTTGCCCGATCTTCGTACCAGCCAACCATTCGGACGGAGCCGAAGTCCGCTCGTCCTTCTGCATGTACGGCGAGTTTGTCGCGTACTCCTGAGATACGATAGGCGCTCCGGTCCAACTTTGGTTAGCCAGCGTACCAATCAGAGGTCCGGCACTTGTCGAGTTAGCGAGTCCCCATCCGCTCTTCTTCACTCCACCGCCTTGCGTAGCACCTTGGAGTGCGCCGGATACGAATGGCGGCGTATAGGTATTCACTAGCGCGTCAGATACGTCTCTCCAGTTCACGTAGTCCCTGCCTTGGAGTTCGGCCATCGCATCCGCTGCAAGAGCGCCAATGGCTTGATATTCCGGCGGCATCGGCACTTGGATGAACGTTCCGTCTTCCCGTTTGCCCACGATGATATTCCGATACCGTGTCCGCGCCGGGATCTTCTGATAATCGGGATCATCTCCGAATCGTGCTTGTTCCCACAATTTCGGAGCGATGACGAATCCGACCACCATAAGTCCCGTCTTCACAGGATTGTCACGGAGTTGAACACCGAACCGTCGCAAACCTTGAATAGCCGCGTTGGAATAGGGAATGAATTTTTCGATGGTGTTTCCCTTCGCACCTTTACGCGAGAAGTTTGTTGTTATCTCCTGACTCTCCCGCATAGCATTCCGAACCGTTTCAGGCGTTCTTTCGCCTCCTACGCGCCGCATAGCACCTTTGTAAGCCGCAATACGGTTCACGTTCTCCGCCACGTCTGATACGCCTTCTAGGACTCGAAACGGTGTGGCTACAGAAGTCTTTACCCCTTTCCATACTCCACGTGGGGACAAGAACGGTTCTTTCCGTAGCGAGTCTACCGCCTTATTCAGCGGCTTATCTCCTCTTAGAGCGGCAGAGTATTCGCCACCTGTGCGTTCAAACTCCTGCGCCAGCGAGCGGAGCTTCTCGAACCCTGGTGTATTCTTTGGCAGCTTGTTGGCGATGGCGCTAACGGTAGCATGCAGCAGGTCGGGCACGTGACGTATCGGGTCTTTCGATTGAATGAGCGCCTGCGCTACGTCTACGGTCAGCGACTTGGCTGCAAATAGTGGTGCCAATGCACCGGTTGCCCCGCGTTTAGTGGCATTGCTCAGGAACCCAAAGAAGTCCATCACGAAGTTGGATTCTTCGGGAGCCAAACCGACTAGTGATTTGAAGATTTCCGGGTTCTGTACCCGCATTTTCACCGGCGATCCGTTTACCATCACGGTAACAATGTTGTCTGTTTTGGCTCCAGCCTGCGACGATTTTCGGAAGAGAACCGAGTATTCCTGGTTCAGGAACTCCGTCAGCCCCTCCATTCCGTCTTTGGCGAGGACTTTGTTGATATCGTCCAGGCTCTTGGCCGTGGCTTGACTGGTTTCCTGCACAATCTCAACAATACCCTTCAACGCTTCCGGTTCCGCTTGGACACGATCCAAGATGGATTTCATGACACGGTTCCGCATCCCGGCGTTCATCCAAGCTCCGGTCTGCTCGATGGCGGTACGCACTGGACTGACTATCTTCCGGGCCGAACCCGTAGGAGATACCGCTTTGATCGGCGCTTTCTGACCGCTAAATGCGTTTTGCTTGATGGCGAACGGTTGGGAGAACTTCTCTGCCGTGGAGAATTGGCGGCGCATGGACGCGTAGTTCGGGTTCTCCTCGCGCATGGCTTTCTTCTGAGCAGAGGAAATGAGACCAAACTCTTCACCGGCATTGAGCAGATTCGTGTTGTACTCGTCCCATTTCTGACCCAGCTCTTTAAACTGCGGGTAACGGGATTCCAATTCCGCTTGGCGGACCTCCAGTTTGGACACATCGTTCATGCCTAACTTTTCCTCGTATACTCGTTCGCCGCGAGCCACACGCGTTTTTGCATGACGAACGATCAGATAGTCCTCGAACGCATCTGCCAAACCACGCGGAACGGAACCAATAACGTCCTTCAACCCGGGACCAACCACTACCCCTTCTGGTGTAACGACCTTGTCATGAATCCATGTATTGGCGATGTTATTGGAACGTCTTGCATCGAGCGCTATGTCCTGTACTTCACCGCCTAAATGTTTCAATGGCGCGGTTTGGTCCACGTAGTCCTGCTTTACTGCGCGCCCAAACTCTTTGAACTCGTCTAGCTTGGATTGCGCGTCCTTCTTCAACGGACTATCCACTAACTGCATCCCGGTGCCGGATCGTCTTGGTGTTTTCCCACCAGCCACCGCACCAACGCCCTGATTTCCGAATAACGCGGTATACATGCTCCCTTTGGATGTTTCTTCACCTTTGACAGCACCGGTTGTGGGAAGTGATTCCGTTGCCGCCTTAACGCCGCTTCCTACTTCCTTCGTGACTTTTCCGAGTTTTGCGACTCCGGCATCTACCGCTCTCAATCCGCCCTTTACCGCTTTCACCAACACAGGACCAGCAATTCCAAGTGCCGCATCACCAGCCGCAAAGGTTAAGGCGTCCTTGCCGATGTTCAAGACGCGGTCACCAATACTCTTTTGATTGCTCTCTTTGCCCAATACAAGATCCGTCAGCGTTAACGGATCTCCATTGGGATTGAGCGCCATATCCGCAGCCTCTTGCGCGGTTCCGTAGAGTGTCCCTGCTGTAGCGCCTCTGACGATGGTCTGAGCCAGCTTAGGCGCGTTCTTCACAAGTCCATTCGTAAGAGAGCCGGCCAGTTTATAGGCACCGCCAATGGGCGCAAACTCGCCGATGAATGCACCTGCTTTGCCGGATAGAGAGTCCTTCTGTTGCTGGACTTCTTCATCCGACTTCAAGAGCTTGTTGGTCAGGCCGAAGGACATGGCATTTTGAGAGGCGTCCTTAAACGTCTTCATACCGTCTAAAGCATCCTTAACGCCATCAACAGCGCTCCCAGCAACTTCTTTCACGATGCCCCCAACGCTTTTGAGCTTACGCTGTTCGCTTGGCGCAACTTTCGGCGCGTTCTGAAACAAAGGTGTATCTTCGATTCGTGGCATCGGGCTTTGCTTGATTGCGTCTTCTGCTGCTCTCGCGGATGCTACTTTGGATGCTTTCGACATTTGCGCTGCTTCCGATTGTTCCGTGTCCATGGATTGGAGTTGCTTTCGGCGCTTTGCAAAAGGGTCACCCGAAGATGACCCCAATAGTTGTTGGCGGCGCTTTTCAAATGCGTCCATTTTCATTCCCCTTTACTCAGGGATTTGTAATCCGTAGTACCGGTATAGATACGCCGTCTGGTCAGCAGGGAGGTTCAGAGCCAGGATAGACCGCTCTAATCCGTCCACGTCCGTCACGAAGGCTTCTTTCGAATCAGGATCGGTAGCAACAAAACGCTTGCTTAGGTTGGAGATGTAGGAGTTTGCGTCACCTGGAGTCTGCTGTTTTGCAGATGTTTTAGTTGCTGCTGCCCGGGCATTGTCTGCCGCCATATTCGCTATGCTGGCGTTTGTCTGACGTTCGTTTAGTGCATAATTGCGATCAGACTCTAGTGTTCCTCGGTTATAGTTACGGTCAGATTCTAGAACCCCTCTGTCGTAATTGCGATCAGATTCCAGAACACCCCTGTTGTAATTACGGTCCGACTCCAACACACCACGGTCATAGGTCCGATCCGATTCCAAAACGCCGCGGTCGAACGTTTTATCACGGTATGCGTTACTAGAAACTGCATTCGCATAGTTTGCAAAATTCGCAACATCCTGCTGACCAAGCTGTTGCTCACCCATCCATCGTCTGTAATAATCGCCCAAAAGTTGCGGCGTGATTTCGGCCTGCAGCTTGTTGTTGGCTGATTGCTGAATTTGATTCGCCCGGTCCACCGCTACCGAACTATTGCCGATGCCTCGATTACCGAGTGATACCATAGCGTTATTCGTGGCCGTCTGCGCCCCTTGCTGGACCTGCTGACGCGCCGCGGCTAGTGCGGATTGATACTGTTGGTCCGTGTTGGGATCGAACGCTTTCCGCTGCATGGAGTTCGTCAGGTACGTGTTGTACTTCTCCATCACGTCCTTGGTCGGATCGGCGGTGGGACGGGACATGAGTCCACCTGTGGCTTGGTCAATCTGGCCCATCCACCGCTTGGCGGCGCTTGCGCCTTCGTTGTCGCCTAGCGAGGTTTTGTAGTTGTACACCTGCTGCGCCCGTGCGTATTCGTTCTTACCGGCTGTAGCGTCCTGTGCGTATTTTTTGAGCTTCTCTTCCCACGGTATCGATGTATCACTTTGAAGGAAATCGTATGTTGCCATGGTTTCACCCCTTTATGAGAATGAAAAAGAGACTCGCATATCGCAAGTCTCTCAAAATTTGGTATAATAAGGCTCGTACAACAGCCTTGTGGTGTCGTGCCCCTCCAGAAAGGAGGTGGCGCGTATGGATACTTTCCAAACGATCATGTCGTTCTTAGCGTTCGGGACATTCCTGCTTACGCTTCTAACGTTCATCGATAAACGGAAATAACCAGCCCCACTAGGTTCACGGCCTAAGGCTGGTTACTCCTGTTCAGCTATTTAGTTGGAGGGTGTACCGTCCAAGTTGTTGTGCAGAAGTCGGGATGGCCGTCCCGGCTTCTATTGTTATTCTAATCCTACCATAGCCAGGATATACCTTCAAGGCTGTTGCGCGTTAAATGTGGCTAATCTCGCTTCCCATACCTTGAGTTCTTCTTCGAATTTTTTCAGATCGCTTTTGTACGTTTCAACGTCAGGATCATTTGGATGCAGTTCGATAAATCCCTTATATGCTGTAATGCTGTTCTTTAATCGGCTCATTTGTGATTCAATCATCAATAACGACATTTCCGGTTGTGTTGCTTGAGTCGGTTGAGTTGTCGGTACGCTCACTGGCTTTACCACCTCGGTCTTTACTGTTTCTTGAACAATAGGTGTTGTTTCTTTAATCACCTGTGTGGGCTGCGCTACTGCGCTACCGTCAGATGAAATAGAAACAAGCGCTATCAATAAGGAAATAAGGAAGTCCATATGTTCCACCTCTGGCTTTTTAACCCATTATATACCATATCATGGGGCGCTTTCTAGTGCCGAAAGTCTAGCGTATATTCCGTTTAATACGCTTTGCAATGATTGACCGTCATTTGTGCTATAAAATTGTGACCAACTGTTAGTTTTTACGAACTTTCCGGTCCCGCAGTATAATTCGAGGTTACCTGATGTTGCAGACAATTGCATATTTGTCGTCCCAACTGTATTGAATACAACGTCATTACCGGTCATGAAAATAAGCAGTTTTGCGAGGGTGCTGAAGAACTGAATGGCTGGCGAACCGGACACATTTGGCATAATGCCTACATAGTTTCCGGCTTCATTTATGGCTTTCAGCAAGTTCTCTGTACTGCTTAACTCCACCCGCTGCCCATCGATGGCGGTCTTAATCAGCGCGCCTATCACGGTCCCCGCTGTGATCGTACCTAAATCTGCAGCAATAGCAGATAGCTGTTTCACGCTCATCCGGTCAGCGGTGATACTTTTCGCCTTGATGTTCGCTACATCCAGATTGCCGGAAAGTAGATAGTTGAACTCTTGGATGGATCTTGCAATAATACCCGCTAGATACATCGCATAATCTTCGACGGAATCGAAATCTTCACGCGCACTCACTGTCGTGCTTATCCCAGGTGCTGGCATTGTATCACCTCAACGGCATCGTGACTTCATCACGTGCAAACTCATAAATCGTAAATGGTCCAGTTCCTTCGAACTTCACTCGTACCTGTTCGCTGATTGGAATCACATTAGACGGGAAGTAGATTGGTCTACGCTGAATTGTTCCGGTTCCTATGACGGTTGCACCAGCTTGCACCCAATCGTTACCAGATGCCGATGGGCTTAGGTATACACTTAAGGTGCTTCCAGCAGGAAGATCCAACGTTAACCATATTTGAATCCATCGAACGCGCTGCGACATGGACGGTGCCGTAAACGGTTTGCTCACCCAGCGCCAAGATATCGGCGTTCCTGAGTCCGTAGAGGCCCCTAATTGCCGCACAGAGCCGTTGTAATCACCTATGTATGTGTTAGCACCCATATTAGCAAAATGAACCGCAGAATGGCTTTTATCAACGTCCCACGTCTTCTCTTCAGGATCATATACCAGTAAAGTGTCTGGGTATGACGCGATCATGGGAATAGATACATACAGCCGCTTCCCGTCAGTCCCCACCGCACAAGTCTGTTTAGCGGATTGGTTCATGTGGTCGATGTACCATTGTACCTGTTTCGAGAATCCTTTCTGCGGGGCTACACCGTCTCCACGGTAGAGATAGATCCCTTTGGAATCTAGGAAGTACATACCGCTTTGCAGGACCGCGATACACTGGTTATTGATTGCTCCAATGTCCGTCGAAATGGGGTCAACACGGTAGTCACTTGGCGCATATCCGCGTAGCTCATACATGGCCGAAGGCTTGAACACGACCAACCGACCCAGGCCAGACTTCAATGCGGTGATGGATTCCCCGTCATTTGATTCAATCTCGGCATAGAAGCTCACAGAATCGTCGATCTCATCCGTTGTGCTGACTGAAGTCCAATCTGACGCGTTACGGAACCCGGAAGCGTGGAGGCGATTGTTTACGATGCCCCACACTCGATCTGCATATTGCTCAATGTATTTCAACCCAGCAGGTGGACCGGATAGTGTCGTTACACTTCCTCCGCTATACTGAGACACCCCGTTGCCATTGGTAAGCAGTACGGTGATATCGCTGAATCCGCCTTTAAAGTTGCAGAAGGAGTAGTCTGTACCCACATTCAGTCCCGTTGTCACAGACGTGAATGCAGAGCCGTTCCACTTCCACATAGAGCCATCCGCGAAGATGGATAATAGTTCCGTCTCCTTCCAGACTCCAAGCCCTTGAACACGGCTTATGGTGGCTAAAATAGCAAACCCCGGCTTAATCGTAAGCGCGGGGTATTCGCTAGTGGAAAAGTTATATCCGTCTGATGCGCAAATGTCAGGAATGCTGAATGCATCTCTCCGGTCAATTCCGGCAAATTTGCGTTGTATGATAGGTGAACGTGCTGCCACGACTTAACCTCCTTTACGCGAGGTTGTATTCAAACTCGAATATCAAAATGTTACCCGATGCCCAGGCGAAGGGGCTTGTTGCCGACGCAACTCCACCTGCCGGGATATAAAACTGAAACTTCCCACTTCCCGGATTACAAGTGACCGTACCCGACCGGTCCCCAACCATAGCAGAACCGGAGAAGGTTGTCGTGGTCACCGAGGCGATAGGGATAGAAAACTGCC
Source organism: Oryzibacillus soli (assembly GCF_051594765.1). NCBI lineage: Bacteria > Bacillati > Bacillota > Bacilli > Caryophanales > Paenibacillaceae > Oryzibacillus > Oryzibacillus soli. The sequence continues at coordinate 214,002 of NZ_JBPPGJ010000009.1, read as the reverse complement.
ACATTCCAGAGCCGAAAGTGGTTGTTGAACCAAAGGAGATATACCCCCTTACTGTACATGTACGCCCCTCTACCAAGTACCGACATCTCACATCAGCATTCCCAAAGGATGGCGCAGTTGTCGCAGCCGTCCATGTAGGCGTATAGGATATTTCTTGCCCCTTGGTACTGATGAAGTTTTTGGCGAAAGGTACGGTTCCGCTAAAGCCGGAATCCGTGTTGGTGGAGTCATATTTCACGTTGTTGCAGCCAGAGTCAAACGCGACAGCGGAAGCTATGACATTATCGGCAATGACATGATCTCCACCCATGACGGTCCATACATTCGTTCCGTGGGCAAAGCGGTTCCCTTGAATGATCATTTTCTTATCGTTGGTACTCATGATGACCGATGCCCGTGTATCCCCAACCTGGATACCAACCACATTTCCACGGATAACCCCGTTGTCGCAGCCTAAACTTTCTAGGATGGGGCATGCGGAGTAACAATCTAGGATGGATCGGTTCCCTCCGGCTACGGGTTCATCCGGCCAACGAATGGCTGTTGCTGTGTTGTTCAGCGGAATGAATGCACAGCGGATGACCTTGCTTAGGAACCCTTTGCTCGTGGAGTAGTCAATTGCGTAAGAATCGATGTTGTAGAAATACACATTTTCGATTTGTTGCAATCCTTGGAGTCCCGGCGCGTTTTCTCCGTCTGTAAACTCTACGACTGAGCCTGTATAGGTGCTTCCGTTACAATCGACAGAACCGCCTCTTAGGTTGGCTCGTTTTTGGATGTTCAGTATGGGTCCAGCAACACCACGCTTAAGAGTCGCACCGTCAGTCAACTCTAGGGTGACTTTTTCTTTGATTGTAACTTTGTTCTTCAGTAGGTACGTTCCTGGAGGGCAAGTTACAACTCCTCCGCCAGCTGCTTGGGCGAAGTCGATCGCAAGTTGAATGCCGATGGAATCATTAAATATTCCGTTCCCAATTGCTCCGAATACCATAGGGTTGTACGTGACGGTTCCCCAAGCCCGAAGGCTAAGAGTGCTATTTAGTTCATTCGCTGCAACTTCACTGACTTTCACTACCACCACCTGCCCTCTGATTGAATCTGTGCCGGTTCTGTATCTTGATTGGCTTCGATAAATTCATTCATCAATGCCTTGTATTGCATATCAAAATAGGTTGCATCCTCTGGTTTAGCAAAGTTTTCTGCAACTTCTTTGCATACCCCATAGACAAGTAAGTCGTGATAGTCCGAGTCCAGATCAGGTGTATCCGTCAAACTAGAGAGTGTATCCGGCTCCTGGTAGTGGTAAATCAACATCTCTCCGTCCTGTGTAGGTTTCGGATAAATTCCAATTCCTTCGTCTAGGATGTAAAAGAACTTACCCAACGCTTCCGCTTCAAGTTGCCGGTTCTCATACTTTTGACCATCAATGATGATTTCCCTGATCTTAGCAGGCGAAAAAGTAATCGGATACAAGGCCACATCTGCGAGTAATTCAATAGACGTTATAACTGTTCGCTTCACATCCGTACGGAATATCCGTTTCTGCAGCTTATCGATCTTTCGAACCTTCGAATCGCTCGAAAGTGACTGTGCTGCAGGGTACTTCTCCTCGATTTCCGCTATGATTTCTGCCAGTGTCAACACGACACCCCCTTTATAAAGAAAAAGGCAGAGCCGAAGCTCTGCCGCGTTAGATGAGTCCCGATTGTTCCAGGATTTCGGCAACGGTCTGCGGAACTTCCGTTTCCTTGCCCTTCTGGATCAGATATTGATAGCCGTTCACCCATACCTGCTCTGCCGGCCATTCGACTTTTTGCCCAGCTTCGATTTTGTTCTCCAGGCTGCGTTTGGTTTCCACGTCCAGCGGGATCTTGACCTTCACTTTCGGTTGCGCGGACAGTTCCTTTCCGGTGTCTACTGCTGTTTTATCGATTTCCGCTTCGCTCATCTGTCTAACTGCCATTGGTTATTCCTCCTCGAATGTGTTTGAAATTAGGGGAGGTCGATGCCTCCCCACGAATTAGCCGTTACTTATCAGCCGGATACCGCATGTTCGATCCGCAGGATAGCGGCTTGTTGCAGAATCTTAGCTGTGAACAGGCACTTCCAGCCCGTGGTAGCGCGTTGGTCCAGCGGGTCCGCAGTACCGGCAGAGCCGAAAGGTTTGATGATGTTCTTAACGGCACCGGAGCCGGATACGTCAACCATGCCATAGGCTTCTTCACCGAATACGATGGTCGCGTATACGTCAATACCAGCAGCACCAGCAGCGGCAAATTTCTTTGCATTGGCGGTTTCTACGAACCGAACGCCGAAGATCCGGCCAATCTCACCGGAGAACAATTGAGTAGCCCCCGCGTATTTGTTGGCATCCTGCCACAGCGTATCGGATTGCAGGTCATAGGTTGCGCCCGGCTCGACTACAGCGATGTAGTAGCCGTTGATAGTGCGGACCTTGTTGCGCTTCAAAGTACGTACCGCTTTGCGAATCTCGGTAACGGTCAGGTTATCGCCAGCAGCAACGGTTGCGCGGGATGCACGGTTGTTGGCGTATTGCACGTTCGTACCGGCACAGAGGATATCACGGACCAATTGGTCAATGGTGTCTGCTGCCTGGTCACCCAGCACGTCAGCGTATTCGTCCAATACCGGGTCAATGGCGGTCAGGTCCAACACATCGGATACCGTCAGGAAGTCACCGTATTGGGCTACAGTAGCCGTATCAGCGGTGACGCTGCCGGACGATCCTGCCGGGGTCACGCCCTCTGTAAGGGCCGTTGTAGCGGCGCTCAGCGCGTTAAATTTACGGAAGTTGATGACCTTGCCGCCATTCTTCGGGATCGGCCGCTTTTGGCCCCATTGGGCGTATACGAATTGCGGGAGGAAGCGAGAAAGAAGTTTCTTGTCGTAGTACGTCTGCATTTCCGCAGTTAGTGTGAGTGTTGTATCAGTTGCCATGGTTTAATTCACTCCTTGGTTTGGTTTAAGGTACGATTCGTTCTCCTCGACGAACACGTTCGGATATGGCCTTGATGTCATCAAACGACGCGTGTTCCATAGAAAAAGCCGCGTTACTCGGGCGATCATTACCCGGTAATAGCGACTTCTCGTTACGTTCAGAGATCCGTGCTAGAACCTCTTGTTCTTTTTGGCGCATGATGCGCTCTTGATTGGTCAGCCGGTATGCATCAACCGGGGCATAACCACGCTGCATGTACTTGTCGAACTCTTCCGTGTGCCACTCAGGACGGGGGTCACCTTGTTTCCAGTTCTTAATACTCTCCCCTACGTCAGGGAAGGCGGTGAACAGCTCTCCCCATGCGCGGCTATTGGACTCCTCCTGCTGGATGCGCTCGCGTTCCTTCTGAGCCGCTTCACGTTCCCTCCTGAGCGTTTCAAGCTCACTCTTGACCGGAAGTAGCTCCTGCCGGATAAAATCCTCTGGTACGCCGTATTTGGCGGCCTCTGCTTGGATTTGGCGTTCGTGTTCCGCTTGCTCGATGGCTTGCATGTACGAGTCATGATCCTCGAATCCGTAGAACCGTGCAACACGATCCAAGTTGGCCTGATACTGCTCGGCTTGCTTGGCTTTCTCTGTAAGTTCGTTGTATCCGGCGTACTTTGTGCTCACCTCCTGCTCCCACTTTTCCTTCTGCTCGGCTAACCGCTTGGCGAACGCCTTTTCGAAGTTATTCTGCGGGGATGCGTCTCCATTTGTTTCTCCTGCTGGTTCATTGCCAACCGGTTCGATTACTTGCTCTTGCACCTCGGCGGCAGGTGCCGATTCAACGCCCGTGTTCTCGGTTTGTACAACTTGTTCTTCCATGTTTCTTCCTCCTTGTGTGGGCGGCGCAACTCCACACGCTCAACGCCGCGACGAAATATAGGAAATAGGCCGAAGGATTCTCACCCACGGCCCGTTAAGCGGTATTTAACATTCTCATCAATTGCTGTAGGATCTGATCATCCGGCATCCCTTGTTGACGCATCATGTCAATTTCCTGTTGAAGCTGCAGCGGTGCCTTGGCGTAGATCTCATCCAAGCTAGGTTGCATCATCGGTTGTCCCATCGGTTGTGTCGTTGCCTGTCCCGGCATCGGCGGAGGTGCTTGTTCAGCTTGACGCAGACGCGCTACAATGCGGTCTTTGTTCGGCAGGTTCTCTTGCATCTCCACATATTCACTCGGGAGTAGCAACTGCTTCTCAAATAGATCCGATGCCAATTGAGCGACATAGGCTTTACTGGTTGGCGTGGAAGCTCCGGCAGATACCTTGATATCGAAGTCCACGTCCGCGAATTGAATGGCGTTGAAGTTGATGAATTCATATCCGCCGTTTTCCCCATTGATACGGATCACCCGGTCCTCGGTATAGAACTCCTTCACCAACTCAATCATCTGCTCGTACACTTCCTTGATGGAGGCGTACAAGTTACGAGCGATCCCCTTAATCGGGATGGACCCTTGCTCCTGCAGAAGCTGAATCGCCGCGGCAGCAGTGACGGCCCCTGGTGTTTCCCCGGTGTTGGCGTCATAGATCCCGCCGATCCGTTCGATGTATTGCGTCATCAGGTCAATGAGCTTGTAGACGTCACCTTGGAACGATGGAGGTTCCAACCACTTCACAGCATCGTTGGTTTCTTTTACCTCCCACACCATACCTGGCTTGGACACCCATTTGTTTTTATCAATCCCACTATTGGTCTTGATCAACGCAATTGGGTTAGCCGTCAGCAACGCGCTGGTTGTCGGAAGCTCCACTAGCTTATTGAGCAGCTTCTGGTTGTTCATGATATTGCGCACTTCGGATATGCCGACAATGGACTTTCTACGCTTTTCCGCAACGAACGGAATAAACGGGTACTGGCCGTGACGGTAGATGCTCTTGATATGCTTCAGCACATTTCCATTCGCCGCGTAAATGCAGTTAATGGTCCCGTTCTCCTTGTACCAGTATTCATAGAACATGGCACGATCCTTCCCCGTCTCCTTGCCCGGACGGTCGTAGATTTCCGTTTCGAATGTTCGTTCCGGCTGAATCGTCACCGTCTTCCCCAGGCTTTTCGCCCATTCTTGAATCCACTTCACCGGCTTAGGTACCGCGTAGATGATGTAGCGGCAATCCTGCACTCGTGACGCGTTCGGGTCAAAGTAGACGTTTGCGGGGTCAGGGGCTTCAATCGCCACATCCCCCACCCATTTTGTCATTCTCGCCTGATTGCCACCGGTTAGCGTGTTATCCCAATACACCTTGAACCACGCGATATCCAGCAGCAACCCGGTCCCGCACACCTCCTCGATGCGCGAGTCCAGGTCTACACGTTCAGCAATCACGTCCGTTACCTGGGTAAACAGATGCGCCGCTTCTTCGTCCCCTTGTGCGGTCGGCATGATCAGTCCCGTAGGTCGGCTGTTCGTGAGCTGCGGCTTCTTCTGCTTGACCGTATACGCCACGTAGTTAATAACCGGGTCTGGCCTCCAAGATGCGCGTTGAGAGTTCCATTGATCAGCGAGGTAAAAGGCATCATACTCGCGCCAATCGGAATGAAACTCCTTCATCGAGGATAACGACTCTTTGAAGTCCGTCTCGATCTTGCCGAATATGGACTTCTCGTCCAATAGCTCTGATATCATGGTGTCACCTCCTTGTTGTACTTGTTGTCTTACCATTACGGAACTTTAGCCGGTGTCATGTGCTGCCATATCTCATAGGTTAATGGCGGTGTTCCCGAAGCGGTGGGATACGCAATAAACAATAGGTTGTCGTACCGTGCATACTGACCGGGAACCAAGTTAACCAAGTTCGCCTTGGTACCGTCTGATGTGATGGTCATGTTGCGAGTTAAGTATTCTCCGGTGTCCGTCTTTCGGAATTGTGTCAACGTATTGCTTCCTGTCGGGTCTGCCGCATATACGGTGTACCAAATCTTATCCCCGCTAGTGGTAGTTAACGGGTACACACCCGAAACCGGAGTGGCCCACAAGAATTGCCCCGTCCCCGTCATTTTGATTGGACCGTAAGCGTATTGTGGTTGATCGGCAGAGGCGTCTGTCTTGTTTTCGACAGAACTAAGTGATTCCACAACACCGTAGAAAGCGGGTAAATAATACAACGCATGCCCTAATCCTGATGGATGGTTAATTGCGTTACCGGATAAGTAAGTGTTGTATGATCCTAAGAGTTCCAACTCATCGAAGATAGGACCGCACTTCGTCGGCTCATAGTACCCGATAACCATATTGCGTAGGCTTGCCCCGCCGTTTGTATTGACGGCAGTTACCCGCACCTCGCCTTCAATTAACTTCTTGTAGTTTGTTGTGGATAACCTAAGAGTGCCGTTAAGATAAACCTTGTGATAGGGTCCAACGGCTTCGAAGCGCAATTTCAACCATGTATTGATCGGAATATCCATATTGGTTGTAAGGGCAATCGAGCTACCGGAATCACTGGTATACATCAGGATACTTCCATCTGTAACCCCGGAAGCGCTGTTTGGCGTCACAATGTAGGTGATCCTTTCGCCGGTTTTCGCATTTTTACGTAAATCAATCCATTGGGCATAGGGAGCGCCATATCCGGGTATGTACACCTCGAATTCCAGGAAACCGTTATAGAAACTGCGTTTCCTCTGTATGGATGGAGTCCCGGACGTCGATGCAGTTGCCAATGCACCAGAAACAGTATATCCGTTGGACACCCACGCTCCAGATTCGCTCCAGTTGTCGAAGTTCTTTTCTTGTTCGAAGTATCGAAGCTCCTCGTCCACACCATCACGCAAGATTCGGTACAGACGGTTCACATCCGCAACGGCTACTTTTCGTTCGTACCCATATTCTCGCGCAGCTCTTGCAACCGCGTTAGTCTTAAGCAAGCCTTGACTGTATAAAGACGTGTCGGTTGTCGGCAAAAATACAGGAACAACCACGACACTAGGATTAGACGCCCATGTAGCCAAACTATCGATGATGGATTTCAGATTAATCTTGAACGCCTCATCAACGTTGCTTGCCACGTCAAACCCGGGCCCATTCATCCCATATGCGATTACGACTAAATCCGGCGCAAAGTCCTTGACGTGGTCGCTCCATGACTTCCCGATAACCGATCCGCCACCGTCTCCCCACGGGGCTGCACGGTAAAAGCCGGTCCCGATTACTTCAGGGGAAGCCATACCAACATAGGATGAACTCACATATTGCCAGATTTCACGACCGGCTAATCCGAAGTTGCCCATCGTTATAGAAACATTCGGCATTGCCTGTTTCAGCATAGCGGTTAACCTTGACGGATACCCATCCGAAGGTTTGGCTATGATCTGATCCATCTCCTCGGTGATGCTATCCCCAATGAATGCAATCCTTAACGTACCGGATGACTTGATTTGACTTCTTGCCCTGGTTAAAGCGTCCCGCGTGATCCGTTGGGAAATGTCCTCTACAGCTCGCATATACAATAACGCCGCTTTCGAATGCGGTTTACCAATGGATTCCACGTAGTCTTTGTTCTTGTCGCATACCGCCCTTGCATGGAAGGAACAGATACCCGAACTTGATTTGATGGTGATGACATTGAAACTTGACGTGATGGTGCGTGTTTCCCCAGGTGGAATTGTATCGATGGATGCTCCAACATTCACCGTCAGATTGGAGAATCCCGTATTACTGATATTGATTAAATCATTTGTGATCGGATACGTGTACATTACGGAGGATGGCCCAACGCTGTCCGTGAATGATGTGACAACGGTTCCGTCCCCCATGGTTACAGGAATGGCAGTTACTGCGGGCATGTTCCAACCTCCTTATAAATCGTTCCATGATATCTCGTCTGCCTCGTCCTGGAGAGCATGTGGTAGGTGAGCATCTAGGCGTTGGACATGGCTCATTGCGTTTTGTTCGATTGGCTCATACGTTCTCGGGTCCGGGCAGCTCATTACCCCGTATCGGAACGCGTCATAAGCGTGATCTTCTGCGTCTGTGTTGATATCCTCCGGGTTGCGATCATCACGCGGCAAGGCCGGTAAGGTACGTATCAGGTTCCGGCAGTTCTCGAAGATCTTCACACGGCTGTATCGATTGCCTTTCTTATCCGTCAGCACCTTCAACCATGCGTGTACCCGGTCTATCCCGTTTAAGCGGTTCTTGCTGGCTTGCTCGCACCATAGACCGCGCTCCCCATAGGTATCTGCGATACTCTCACCGTGTTGATTCGGAATCCAACAGGCGGAGTCTAGGACGGTATAGGCAATGCTCTCCCCGATGGACATTTCTTTGACCAAATCCGCTTGATCCGTCGCATCCATCCCTGTCTTGTACGCCTCTTTATACACGATCAACTCCATATCCTGATTGATGGCGAACCACAAACAGCAAAAAGGAGCCGAACGGCCATAGTCAATGGCGCGGAATCGTCTCCATGTGTCAGGTATGGTAAATGGCTTGATGACGTGGATCTCCTTATCCCACTCATCGAACATCATGCCGTCGAAGGAATCCCAATTGCCATGCAAAAGCTGGTCTCTCAGGCTCTTAGGAAGGTTCTCCAGGCGTTTCAAGTATCCCGGGTCCGCTGACATCAATCGTGTGTTGTCATGGATCTTAGCCGGAATAAAGCAGCGTGTACCGGGTTCAGGCTCATCGGCGGTAGGTAACGGACGGTGGATGTTCTCCGGCTCCCCAATATCGATGAATCGTTCCTTCACCCAAGCGTGTCCAACACCTCCCGGATTCGTAGCGGCCTTTATCTGTCGCTTGATATTCGGGTTGGTGCCGCGTAAACGTGAAATCATGTAGATGTACTGCGTATAGGTAAAGTGCGTCAACTCGTCCCAGTAGATGAAATCATATTCAGCGCCTTGGTAGTTGAACACGTCACTTTCTTTAGCCATGTATGCAAATTCAATGGTCGATCCATTGGTGAACTTCCAGCGCTTCTTGGATTCGTTGTACGTCCCAATCTCTCGCGGGTAGATTTGCCTTGAACGCAAAATAAGCGAACGCTCCAGGTCCGCAAAGGTACGACGAAACATGATGATTTTGCAGTTTGGATAGATCAGCGCATTCTTGAACGCATCATGCAGCATCGCTTCCGACTTTCCACCGCCTGCAGCTCCGCCGTATAACACTTCACCTGCGGGGCAAGAGTGGAACAGCCGTTGACGCTTCTGCGCCTCGTATTCTAAGCGGATTTCCAATCGTCCTCACCCTTTACGCCTGGGACGTTGAGAACCACCTTAAATCCATCGCCACCAATGTTCGCTGTGTTCTCACCTTTCATGAGAGCCATCTTGTCGTACATGGTTCCGTAGAAGGTGGATACGTGGTTGAGCGGAAGCTCCCGTTTACCATTCTTCGCCTCCTTAATCATCTTATGACCAAGGTCTGCGGCATCCTCTAACATGGACCATATTTTGTCGATCATTTGTGTTCTTTTGTCCGTTCGAAGCTGTTCGAACTCATCCGGCTTTTCATCCCTAATCTTCATCACCGATGACGGAGCAACGTTGAATTGCCTAGCGATTTCACGAATGTTATCGTTCGAAGCTAAGGCAGCGCGAATCTGCTCTTTCAACTCGTCCGTCAGCTTCTGACCCTGCTTAGCCATTGTGCCACCTCCCTATACCTTCATCGCTTCAATCTCCCGGTGATACTCTTCCTCTTCCGTCATGTCTACGGGGTCATAATTCTTCGGCTCGCTCGTCTGCTCTTTGTACTCCACATACGTTCGGGCCATGATCATTTCATTCTGCCGCTCGATCATCTTCTGTTGCTTATCGATCACGATGAAGAGGATGCCGCATACGGCTAATCCCATGATGGCTAAACTTAGGTATGCCATCGTCATTACCTCCTTTCGTTTCCTTGCAGATTCGGATTACCTTCGGCCTATTGGCCCATCAGTGTACCAATAATGCAAACGACTAGCCGATTTATCGACTGTTATACTTAAAAATTGGTGAAATGAGTGCAAATCATTCAGCGGCTTCGTATGTCTTCTCGAATATATCCGGTTTGCAAGGGTAAACCTCTCCGTTCACGCCCGTAATGATCCAATCTCCCGGGCAAACAATATGTCCACCTTCCAATGTGTCAATCCACCCATGAACATCCATAATCTTTCCGCAGTGAGCACATTCTCGCCCACCATCATTCATTGGATTGCGATAGTACCGAACAATCCTGCCTTCGCTCAGGAACTGTCTTCCTTCAGGTGCACTGACAAGGTAACATTGGTCCTGAGAGTGGTCCCCGTTCTGGTGCCATTGTTCAGCTTCGATTACGATCGGTTTCTTTTTGTACTTCATCCTCTTCGATCCTCCTTATGGTTCTGATGGAGATATATAGATGGAGTGCCCATATCAATAATAAAAAGATAATCGTACCCATGGACACGGCCACCGCCCTTACGGGCTGCGCTGATTCGGTCGCACCGTAGCCCTTCGGCCTTGTTCAGCCTTTTGTTCCTCGTCCGCCTGTTTATTGCAAAAATGATGGATGATTACGTACAGATTGCCGATTTTCACCCACTCTTTTGTTTCTGATCCACAGAATGCACATAGCATTGCGTCACCTTCATAGGTAAAACCTATTAATTACCTCTTACTTATAGGTGGCATTCGTTCGGGTACAAAAAAACTCCTAGACGACGATGTCCAGGAGTAACGGCTTGCCTCTATTCATCGATATTTTGATCTTTCGTTCCGCTCGTTTGACGGTTTCGTGTACGGTACTAACAGTCAGGTCCAGCAGGTCCGCTATATCCCTCATGCTGTACAATCCGCCGATGTGCATCACGTAGCATTCACATTCTCGTTCGGTCAATGTGCTGAGAAGGTACTCCATGTATACGACTTCATCAGGAGAGTAAATGCTGCGCCCTTGCGGCATATATTGGGGTCGTAGCATGTACTTTTCGATCAGATCGGTTGGGATATCCCGTTGATATGCAGCCAACCTCTCTACACCGCGTTTGTTTCCCGGCCTACGGCCCGTTTCTAGCCACTCTATGACATAATCGACATCTCGGATCATGGCTTCTACTTTCGGGTCTCCACGGGCTTCACAGAGCCTCTCACGGGTTCTCCTGTATGTGGTTATGTCTGCGGTATAGTCTGTATCTTGGTTAAAGTCCATTGACTACACCTCTCATACTTTTTTCGAAGTCTTGCGCAACTTTTAACGATACTGGCTTATGTTTTAGATACTCCGGCACGGGTAATTCCGCCGCCTTGTATAAATCTCTTGCGAATTGTGGATTAACCGGAACACCGCTAGATATCAGCATATCAATCATTGAAGCAGCTTTTTCTTTGCTAATGTTCACTCTTGTTCCTCCTCCTTAGGAACCATCAATGTCATACGTGTCCTTTTTACCATCGCTTCGGCTTGCTTCTGTGTTAGGTCCGTAGCTACAAGTTTGTGTTCGGTTGGCGTGATTTCGTACACTTCGAACTTCACTCTTGTTCACCCTCTTTCAGTGGGCTGATATGCTCTAATCCACTCGCTGTATTCAGCTAACGAAAAAACTCTACGCATCCATTCTTCAATCGCCAACTTCTCTTGTTCGGCACTTTCTGTTGAATACAACCCGTCAATTCTGCCTTGTGCCAATTCCCATAGTGTGCGGATTAAAGCTATTTGCGCATCAGTTAATCGTTCTCCCATCTCTCTCACCTCACCAACCACAAAATAGTCATCAATGTCGCATAGGTGATACCGAAACCGATCCAATCCGCCTTTGTCCTTGGAATCATCAGACGTTTGTAATCGCTCCACATTTGTCTCATTTGATCACCAACCAGAGGAGTATGCCCCATAGGGGGATACTGATTATGGTTCCGTATCGTATTCCTTTTATCATGGAGGGTTCTTTCATGAGTACCTCCTTATCCGGCCCCCGGCTGCGCCTGAGCATATTCGGTCGCATTTCGGGGGCCTTCGGCCTTAATCCAACAGGTATGCCGTTACCATGTTGTACGAGTCCTTGAGTTCGAACGGAATAGAATCACCTATTACGTACATCACAACCCTGTTATCCTTCACCGTTACCGCAGAAATTGCATTCTTATTTACGACAATCTTCTCTCCTGAGTACTTTGTGAACTCGATGAACATTACACCACTTCCTCCCCAAGCAACTCCGCAAACCGCTTTTCTACGTATTCCTTGAACGTTTCGAGTTCTTGCTTGGTGGCAAATTCTTGTCCTGCCACCTCCGCAGTAACGGTGGTGTCCAGTCCTTCCACGGGTCCCACTTCTTGGGGAAACTGTACCTCCGGCGGAGTCACCTCTCCTGTTACCAGTGGCGCACTTGCTTCTTGAACGGGTTCAACTGCTTCAACGGCTGGAGCAGCTTGTTCAGCAGATTGGGCTTGCTCTCTGAGAAATCGCGCTTCCTCGTTGGATACCTCCTGGAACTTGTTGAATTCGAAGGTGCCAATCGTAATCGTCTCTCCGTCTACGCCAATTCCAGGGTATGTCCCGACCAACTCAGCTAATCGAGTTGTTTTTGCGCCAACGCCAAACTCTTTTTCCCACCGCACGTTTGTGATCTTCGGACGATTTGCCAGCCGTTCAGCTTCAAGGCGCTTTTCTTCTTCGTACTTCGCTTGCTTGATGGCTTCCGCCTTACGGATCAGGGCATCGAAATCATCTGTTACCGCAACGTCAATCACGGTGCGTACTGTCGGAGCCGGTGCACGTGCGATTTGTTCTTGCAGATCACATTCGCGTTGTTTCAAGCGTTCAATTTCGGCATCCTTCTCCACCAGAGCAGCAGCCGCTGCCTCGAAACGAGACTTGAAGTCCTCGTACTCGCCTTTATACCGGTTCTTTTCTTCGGTAAGCGCCAAGTTGGATTCGCTCAACAGTTGGATATTTCCTTGATGCTGCTGGTTCTGGTACTGGAGGTTAATCCTTTGTTCGGTTTCTCCAGCCAATTCGGATTCCAATTTTGCGAGACGTTCTTGGAATTGCGCCGCCACAGCCGCCGCTTTCTCGTTCAAGAGCGTTTGCACGATGCTGTTTAGCAGGTTATCCGGCGTTCCTGCGTAGTTATCGAAGTTGAATTTTTCCACGAACTCAAAAGGTGTCCGCTTCGGATCTTCAACCACTTCAACGTCGACACTTTGAACCGTAGCAGTCAATTGCCCCAACTCATACCGAAGCTCGCTCAGTCGATTCCGTACCAGGTTCAACTCGTCGGCGTCAATTTTGTCCTCGCTCAGCAGCCGTTGCTCTTTCTCTTCTAGGATCGCAATTTGATCTTGAATCGATGCTACTGTCATATTCGGTGATCCTCCTCGAAATAATCTTAAAAACGATTAAAATTGCCGCTAAATCTAGTGTTTTCTTACTCCTATTATACCAGATATCGGGTTATCATGCACGTATTATGTATTGACATGGTGTATGTTTTTGTGGTATTAGTCGATGCTTTCAATCACCTTGATTACCTTCCGCGTTTGCTCTTTGTTGAATGGACCGAACATCTTCCCACCGAGTATCAAAATGATGCCGTCTTTGGATTTAATCACGCCAACTTCAAACCTCGAAAAGTCTATCACCCTCTATCACCTCGTATAATCGTTTTTAAGGCTTCGCAATCACTGGACATGTATTTGTTCATCCATCATTCTATCGTCGCTCATATCGACCGCTGGATGCCTTAAAACGCGTAATTCGTTCTCGACTTCATGCAGACGTTGCTCTTTACTGTCTCTCTTGCGTGTCGGCACGTTCCAAAACGCCAGATACTTCAGTAGTTCGTCCCGTTCTTGCTCCCGCTTGGCGATTTCATGGAGTATCCCCATTCTTAGCTCACCTCCCTGATTTTCTGCCATGTTCCTTCGATGTCTGTGTAGATCACTATTTTGCCGCAGCCATAGTCCGGTGCAATATCGTCCCATATGATGGTCATACCGTCTGCTTCGACGTTTTTGATAGTTCCCTTTAACGATGGATCACTGATTAACTCGATGCGTTTACCATCCATCAGAACACCTCCGTTACTTCAAATTCGATCCGTGGATTCATGCTGTATAACTTCTCGGCCTCGCACCGGACCACTTGGTTATCATCCTTCCAGACGATGCCGTTTGCGGCGTCAAATAGTCCCTTGACCAGGTTGTCGATATCCGGCTTCACGGTGACCGGCTTACCTTCGGCTTCTTCTCGTTTCTTTTTGCTCCAGCTATCCGGTATCCGTATGTAGAACCTCGCCTTCACAGCCACCGCGTAATCCGTCTGCTGCGGACGCTGGGCCATCAGCATATAGCCAAGCGACTCTTTCCACTGGAGGTACCGTTTAGCCGTGGGGCTTGTCCATTTACCGCGTCCTGTCATCCGTACCGCTCCCATAGGGGCGATGTTAGCGGTGAGTCTCACACTAACACCACCTTCACATTGTAATTGCCTAGCTTCTCTAAGGCTGCGGCGTATAAGAATGCGGTTACGACATCCATCTTTGCGCTTTTATAGCCTTCATTGGCTTCTACGTATGCCATAAGATCCTCCTTCGGCTTCCGGGCTGGCGCCCTGTGTAATGCGGTCGACTCGATGGCCTTCGTCCTAAAAGTTATGCCTTTCGCAATTTGGCAACAGACTGTTTTTCTCCGTCCCAACCACCTTCAATATTTTTACCTACCGTGATCACCGTTCGGATATTTTGCCCTTGGTCTACATAAGTCACAAATAAACCCGTGTTTGGAATGTACCACTTATGCTCGCCTTTCTGGTGCGGAACAAAATGCAGTTGGTTTCGGATGTACATTCCGTCAACTTCCCGTTCCCTGCAACGCTTCTTTGCATGTTCCGTGAACACGATCTTCATCCATTTTCATCCTTTCTCGTGTCAGATCCTTCGTTCAGCCTTCTACGCCATCCTCTGCTTGCTTCGTACATCCATGCCTATAGTGCCAACTGGCCTCTTCTCTGTCGGAGGTTTAAACAATCCCATCATCCGCTTTTGCTCCTCCACCGGGTACTCGCTGATATGCCGTGTTATACATGGCCCGGAAGGAGAACCTTCTCGCGGTTGGTAGATGATCGCCGTCTTTGTCATCCCGGAAGGTTTACGAGTCACCTTGTACGGGTTATCCAATAGTGTGTATGGACCCTTATCCCCTTTCCGCGTGATGAGTCCCAGGTTCTCAAACCGGTACATCGCCTTTACGATGGTCTTTACACTTTTGCGTAACGCTAATGCGACTTTCTCTATGCTTCTAAGCTGCACATATGCCTTGAAGATCTTCTCTTCGGATTCGGTCAGTTCAATCATGGTTTATCCTCCCACATCTCATAAATTTCTTGTTCCCGTTCCTTGCGCCATTGTTCCAGTTGCCATTCGTGGTGTTCTTTCATGGATTCCATCAGCTCGTATAACTCTCGTTCCGTCATGCGCTCCATCCTCTCCGAATGTCCGCTTTCTCGCGGGCCTGGTCAAAGCGCCGGTCCTTGCCGATCATCTCAATCTGGATGGCTTGTCCGATAATGCGGCTGGCGATCTTCGCCCCGTTGATGGGAAGACGGTCTTTGATTCGCTTGGCCGCGTAATTGCTCGTGATGATGGTCATTTTCTTGTTATTCTTCCGGGCGTCCAGGATGCTGAAGAGTTTTGATTCTGCCCATTCCCTGTTGTACTGTGCGGAGAATAGGTCATCGATAAACAGGATAGGCACTCGGTAGTACCGTTCCAGTACTTCCGTTTCACTTTCTTCGCTGCCCCGGTTGTAGGTGGACTTGATATCTCCGAACATCTTCTCTTCCTTCACGTACAGCGATGGAATCTTGCGATGTGTTAGGGCGTTGGCGATACAGTTCATCAGGTATGTTTTCCCCGTCCCGTAGGCGCTGCAGTTGAATTCGTCCGCTCTGGTTTCATCCCCGAATATGTACAGCCACGTCCCTAACTCCCGGTGCTTATCGATGTTCTTCACAAACTCTACAGCGATTTCAAAGTGTGGCCGGTTGTCTTCGTCAATCACCGCGCCCTTGAAGGTGTGCGTCCGTTCTTCTTCGCTCATGCCTAATGCGGCGTTGCATCCTGCAAAGATCCGCTCTTTGTGGCACTCGCAAACCGGAGGGTATCCGGTCAGCGGGTCCAGTTTGATACGCTGCATCATCATTGGCTGTCCATTCGAAAGGAGTACACCCGAGTCATACCATTCCATTTCGTTGATGGTCCCGGTGTCACTGCACTTTTGGCACTTGGGGGCTTCCGTAGTAGAGTTCGTCCCATTGTTGATTTTGTATTGTTCCGCTTTGCGCCGCATTTCTTCCAGATTGAATGCCTTGAGTGCTTGTCCCATGCTTTGCACCGTTACCACCTCCGCGTTGTTTCCTAAAGTTTTCAAATGGATTGTTACTGGTCATGAATTGTTCCAGGTTCTTCGGGTCCATGAATTTCTCTAAGGTGAATTTATGTGTGTACCAGTAAAGCTCGCTGACAACGATTGTTTTATAATTGCTGATGGTTTCTTTGATTTCTTCAACCGTCGACTTTTTCAACCGTGCATTGATCTTCCCTTTGACCTTTTGAGTAAGTTCTCGATGAACAATGATTCCTTGACTATTCCAAAAATCAAATATGTCTTTTAATTCATTGTTATCATTGTTACCATTGTTGTTTGTGTTCACTTCTTGTTCAGTTGTTGTTCGTTTGTTGTTCAACTGTTGTTCATTTTGTTGTTCAGGGTTTTGGTATTTATCCCAATTTAGTATTGATACAACGGTGAATTTGTTGTTCGAATTGATGTTCAGAAATTCATACTTCTCTAACTTCTGTAGCCACCTCCATATGGTCAATCCTGACCTTTCTTGATCTTTGGGGAGTCCATCGTTGTACATCTTCTCCAGGTCGAATCGGCCTGTCACGAATTGTCCGGGCATGAGTTTCACCATTTGCTGCCCGACCAATTGGTCATGTTCCCTATGTGTCGCTTCTGTAAGGCAGATCAACCACAGCCTGAATAGTTCCAGATTGTTGAAAATGGGATTGCCGCGAATTTTTCGGTGCAGACATATCCAACCGTCCATCGTTCCTTCTTCCCCTCCTAGAACCCCATGACCATCTGCACAAATTCACGCGGTTGGTATGGAATCCATTGTTCTCCGTAATCTTTCAGCCACTCAGAAACCAACTTCTTTCGGTTCCATTCACTCCGCGGTATCCAAGTTGTGTTATCGCCTTGTACTGCCTCCATGTATGGCGCGAACCAATCCGGGTCTTTCATACCAAGTAGATGAATCCGAGCTGACGGACGGTGATCATAGAAAATCTCGTCTAGGTACTTCTTTCGTTCATCGTCGCCCATTCGCACCAGTCCACCAATGGCTACCATTGGTTCTTGCCGTAGGAGATAATATGCATCACCCTGTAGAACTGGCATTGGATTGTACCCACGTTTTCGCATGTCCTGTAGGTAAAATGCTGTAGACTCTGAATCACCGACCTCGTCATACTGTAGATACTGGTCCTTTGACTTCACATAGCGGTCGATGAATGATCGGTAGTAAGAGTAACTCACCGGATCTTCGGAGAATGTGCCAGGGTCCCATATGATCTTGCGGTTCTGCACGTATTGGGCTAGCCAGCTCGGATATCTACGAAGCAGGGTTGCGGATAAAAGCCAGAACGGAACGTGGTCGGCTTGCTGCGCTAGATGTTTTCGGTTCACTCCTGCTACGTAAATGATCCGCTTCACGCCGATACCCTCCTTTGTTTGACCGACAACAATTTCCCAATTGCTTGCAATTGATTTCCGACAGGACATTCTTTGTTACAGTAACCGTCGATTTTCGAAAATGTGCTTCCATACTCTTTGTTAAGCTCATTTCGTTTTTCGCATTTCCCGCATGTGTTGATGAGAATGTCATCCAGTTTTCGCAGTATATCCAACCGACACATGCACTTCACCTCGCTTGATATATCCGATACAGAGTAAGCAAACCGGTTTGCCATTGTGACGCTGGTTGGTATCCACTCGATTGCACCGTATACATCGTTCGCGCATGGGTTTCATCCTTTCGCGGCTTTGCCGCCATCGTGTCGACCGAATAATCCCAGGCGCAGCCGGGGGCCGTATCGGATTTCAGTTCTTATCGCCTTAGGAAGATGGTATAGATATTCCCATAGAGTCATTTTCATAAGGTTCTATCCTCTATCTGCATGGTCTGTATCCTCCTTGATATCGAAGTATCCGTAATCGATCTTGTCGACCAATCGAATAATGAATTTGCACACTGGAATTGGTTGATATGGATTTTCGGATTTCAACCATTCCAACAACTTCTCCCGGTCTATCTGCATAAGTAGGATAACCTCCTAGGGATCTGGTTCGGCCCCCGGACTTCGTCCTGAGCGGATTCTGTCGGACGAAGCCCTTCGGCCAATTAACTTACTTTTTTCTTTTTCGCGAATTTCTATAATCTTCCCAAGCTGCGATAATCAGCTTCACGATTACGACGATTCCTATGATAGAAAACACAATCAGCCCTATGACATCCTTGATGGTCCAGATAAACATGTTTTTCACCTCTCAACACTTCGTCGGTTCATTCGTTCGTAGCGCATCCCATTCGGATTCGCATTCATCATCGCTCCACGTTGCAATGATTTCCGGGTTATAGCCGCTTTCGAGTAACAAATCACGATATTCCATCGAATGATCCTCCATATTCAATAAGATTCGTCATCGCCGTGGTAGTCGTGTCCTTCCATGCCTTCCTTGTAGTATTCCAACCACCCGCCGACTTCCCAAGATTCACACTCTACTTTTTCTTCCCACGGGCCTATATGATCGGTTCCCCAAACTTTCAGCACTCCCACGATGGACACCACCTATTCATTGTGATTCTTTAAGCTTCAGCAGCTCACCAAACCGTTCTAACCATTGCCGACCTTCCTTACACGAATCCGCCCAAGTGTGACAAGAGAGGCATAAGTGCGCTAAGTCATTCACTGTGGTCCTGGGCAATTTCCACCGCCGGGTTAGGTGGGCGGCTTGTAACGCCAACCCACCTTTACCGCAACATTCGCAGACGCCTTGTGAGCGGTCTAGAAGCTCCTTGCGAACAGTTGGAGTGACAGCACCTCTCTGCTTTTGCGTAGGCTTAGAGCGGCGATATGACGGTTTAGGAACATCGTTCAGGCTAAAGGTTATAGCCATGGGTTACCTCCTAGAAAGGTAAGTCAGACGAATCAAAATCCAGCGGCTTTCCATCATCCTGGAACGGATCGTCCGATGAAGGCTTGTGTTTACCGTCTTCCTTGTAATCCAGAAACTCCACGACCTCAGCCACGACTTTCACCTGACTCCGCTTCTGACCGTCCTTCTCCCAGGTATCCACCTTTAGCCGTCCTTCAATCAGCACCTTGCGACCCTTGCCGCTGTGATTCGCTACGTTCTCCGCTGTCTTCCCCCACATTTCTACCTCGAAGAAGTAGCTTTTCTTCTGATCTCCGTACCCTTCGTCTACAGCCAGTGCGGACTTGGATACGCATTTACCGCTTTCCAATGCCTTAAAGTCGATCTCTCTAGTCCAACGGCCTGTAAGTATTACCTTGTTCATGATTATTTAGCCTCCTGTTTCTGTTCTTGCGCCTTGGTCAACAAGCCTTTAGCGAGAATTTCCTGCATCTGTTTAAAGTTGTGCCCCTTCTCTTGTTGCTTCTTAATCCAATCTTCGAATCCGTCCATTGATCCCTTGAATTGCTTGTATTTCGCCTTCAAGGTAGGCGGCGGGATATCCGTGTGCTGTTCTTCTTTCGGAGGCTCAGAAGGCCGTTTTTGTGCGTCTGGATACTCGTATCCATCAGGCAAAGCCCATGCCGGTAGCCTTGGTTCACTCTTTAAGCGGAACGACTTACCAGCCGGAACAATATCCACCCACACATTGTCCAGATTGTAGAGGTATCGACCGATTCCCCATTGATATCCGGCGCGTTTCATGGCATCAGACAATCCACCTTTTACCGCTTCCGTTTGGCTGTCATCTGCTCCGTCCCATTTGGTAATCCATTCCCCTTCGACTTTTACTGAGATCCCGCACAATTGGCTGTTTCCTTTCCATTCGCGGAACTCGTTGCGCCATCCGAACGGGCCGAATATGGAGTCCAGCCGGTTCATAATCGCACGGTTGGTGACGTAGGCAAGCGCAATTCCCTTGGTTTTTTCACCGTTTGTGGAGCCTACGCGCCACTCAATGTCCTCCGGGAGAAACGGTTCCTGTAGACGCTTCATGATCTCCTGTGCATCCATGTGGTGTTACCTCCAATTGATAAGTGATTTTTAACG
The DNA here is from genome assembly GCF_051594765.1 of Oryzibacillus soli. Classification (NCBI taxonomy): domain Bacteria; kingdom Bacillati; phylum Bacillota; class Bacilli; order Caryophanales; family Paenibacillaceae; genus Oryzibacillus; species Oryzibacillus soli. The sequence goes on along the minus strand of NZ_JBPPGJ010000009.1, from coordinate 193,709 downwards.
CCGTCGGTTTATAATCATCTGGATTCTCCGGCCCGTAATAGCCGTGTAGGAACGCGCTAACCTCTTCGGGAGTACCGAACCTTACCGCCGCTGTCTCGTCCTTGGTGGGCTCACAGCGAACCGTAATGAAGTGACCGTTTTTATGCTGGGGGATGTAGCGAATTTTGGATTTCACATCTTCGCCTCCCATGTGGTAAAATAGGCATAACAAGTCTTACTTAGCGGTTGGACTTTCGAAGCACTGTTGACGCAGTGCTTTTTGTATTTTCTGCATAAAACTCATCAACTCCAGGTTAGGCGCTTGTGTCGCGTGGAGTTTCTTGATGATCTCCAGAGTATCCATTCTGACACCTCCATTCCCTCTGTAAGCTGCGCTGGTTCATTCTGACTAGCCATAGGTATGTGCCTTTGTTTTGCTTCTTAGAAGCGGTTTTAGCGAGGTTACGGAATACGTCACGGTCTATCATCCCGCCTTCGCCTCCTTCACATGCAACCCCTTGACTCGCTCTATTTCCGCTTCAATGGTGTCGTAGAATTCCTCGTGTTCAAACTCCGGCCATACCAACAGGAATGTTTCAGGTAGAGCCGTATGCCCCCTCTTCAAGCATTCTTCTGCGTAAGTGGTTACCGCCATACGGCACATATCCTTGGTCATTTACGCCACATCCTTTTCATGTTCATGGTTGAATTTCCGTTGTTCATCGGGGTAATTGGGCGCCAGCGCATATTCCAAATCGTCAATGAGATAGCCGATCTCGTTCAGGTCGTGTTCCATCCAATCGATAATGTCCCGCATGCCGTACGTTAATCCGGCCTGCTTGGCATCGTACAGCTTCTGTAATCTTTCCCTGATTTGTTCAAGCAGCGTCTTTTCCATGTCCAATCGCCTCCAATTTGATTTTGAACAATTCTGCTCCCATCCGGTCATGATCCTGAATCAGCGCATCGAAAAATGGTTGGTATTCGTCTAATGCGTACTCATTGAACATTTCACGGAGTTTGAGAATAGCGTCTTCGGTTTCGATTTCTCTTGGCATATTGTTTTATCTCTCCTTTATGTGGGGTTAGGGGTTCGGCCTCCACTTCGTTAAGCGGATTCGGTCGGCTCGATGGCCTTCGGCCTATACCCAGCAGTTATGCAAAACCGAGGCAACCAACGGCTACAACTTCACCGACTAAGCTGTAATCGCAGGAGGCGATATGAGCAGCCTCTTGTCGAGAGTTAGCTATAACCTCGTGCTTTTCAATCACCATTTGCTTTCCATTCCACCGTTGCATTCGAACTTCGTACTTGTACATTTTCTTCATCCTTTCTTCGATTCGACCGAACTGCTCAGCGAAGCGGAGGCCGTATAGGGTTTTGCGCAACTTCATGCTATAATGGAGCGTTAATGTTAATGGGATTAAGCAGATACGTCCATGCTTGCACTTTCTAAGGATTCCATCCATTTCAACAAGGTCTGATGCCTAAACAAAATTCTACGTCTTACACGAAAATGCGGGATTTGCTTTTGCCGAACCATTTCATACAAGGTGTCTTCACAAATCCCTATGATTGCGGCGGCTTCTTTGGCTGTGAGCGTCTCTCGCATGTTATAGAACCTCCTTATGCACTTTGGTTATCCAGTAGGTCGAGGTATGCAATGAACCGTTCTTTTGGCCAGAGCTTGATTTTAGGAGTCACCTGGATACATCCAGCTCGAGGGTCATTCATCAACTCGTAGATTTTTGATTTCTTTAGCGGTAAAATTTCCATTACATCTTTTGCACGAAGGTACAAAGGCAGATTTTCTAAGCTGTTCATGTGCGATCACTCCGTTCCTGTTTTGATAAATTTTTTATCATCGTGGTTAAAAAAAATATCAGGGAACAATTTCTTGCTGCTTACTTTGTAATACCGTTCAAACTTTAGCATCGTGTCTCGTCCTGGCTTTACGTTGCCATTCTCTAAAGAACGCACATAAACTTCAGAAATACCAAGGTCTAACGCGACTTCGCTTCGATTCTTTTTGCGTTTCGTCCGCTCGGTAGTCAAGCGTTCGCGCTTCATCGTTAACCATCTCCTTTGATAAGTTTTTTATCGATGAGTTCAATATACATGATAAATTTCTTATCGTCAATCCCTTTTGATAAAGTTTTTATCAATTGTTTATTGTGATACATTTTTTATCTATAATTGACTATAGTCAATGGAGGTGAACTCATTGCTCGGTAAGCGTTTGAAGGAATTGCGAGGCCCTAGAACTCAACAAGAGATAGCAGACAAACTGGAGATATCTCGAGCTAGGTATTCACATTATGAGAATGATCATGTACAGCCAGATAACGAGCTTCTCCAACGAATGGCTAATTTTCATAAAGTAAGTATCGATTATTTACTTGGGAGGGAAAGTGAAGGGAAAACAAAAAACGGATCTATTGCCGCGGAATCATCCGCAGAATATAACCCGTCACAAGGAGAGTATATGGAATTTATTAGACTATTGGAAAAAGAATTCAACGTGGACCTATCCAAAGAAGAAAATCGGACCAAGATTATTGAGTCACTAAAGATCGTCTCGAAAATCTGGGAGCTTGACAATAAGTCCAAGTGAAATGATGAACCGGTAATACTCTTCAGGATCCACACTCTCCAGGCCATCAACGGAGGAGAGTATTTTTTTTAGTTCTGAAAGTAACTGTTTACGCTGGTGTTCGTCTGTACTCATCCAATGCACCGTCCGTTTCTTGGTTGTTTTAGATTTGTGGAACATATGTTCGTTTTATAGTTGCAAAATATTGATGTTAGGGGTAAATTCATGGCGCTCCAGATCCGGATTAGGAGGAGCCGCTTGCCCTTATTACTTAAGAAGGCCAAGAGAACGCAACTGGACCTTGCGTTATTCCTTGGTGTGTCCCAACCATTCATCTCGCAGGTATCGAACAACAAAGAGGTTTTTTCGTATGAGATGGCTGCTAATGCCGCGTTATTCCTCGGCTGCAGTATGGAGGATCTCTACGAAATGGAACACGTTTCTTCCTAAAAGGGCAAGGGGCTTGAGTAGATAATAAGCTACTCTCTCCTACCGGGTCAATATAAGGCATGCCTTATCGCATGTGATGGAAATAAGCCTTGTAATGTCGCCCATCGTCGCTGTTGTTCTCGACATTACATCGGATGTTATCCACATTATAAGGGCTTGTACTGCTTTATGTTGTCGAAATTTGTAGAAGACGTCTTTTGGCACATATACGATAACAACGGTAATGTAATGATGTTAAACGCTTCCATTGTATGTAATTACATTCCATAATTATAGGTTATTATACCTACTTTCCAGAAAGCGCCCGAATCCATATCATTCGATGAATGAAACGTTTTTACGGTCCGTGTCAAAAGTAATTAATTTATCTGCTAGTACATGGTAATAAATACGATACCATAGGCAACCTTGTCGAATAATATTAAAGCATTCACAGAATGTTCAGATTATGAAACGAACTCTGTTCGCTTTTTGGTGTCTGCATGCTCATAATAACGAATGTATGTTCGTATCGTCAATGCAGATAATGGTAATATGACGGTTTGCAAGTATGTTGCGTGTGAGCTGCGGGTATTGTGGGCTATGCCAATCATGATGTAATATGTATGTATCAGGCATAGCCCTGGGTTATAGCGTCCATCTTCCGACCGGCCAAGGATTAGGAAGATGGTTTTTCTTTTATGGTAATCTCCTTTCAATGCGATCTAGGTAGTTTGCATAATCCCACTCGAGTTTGTGAAGCTTTAGAAATCCAGAGAGTATCTTTTCTCTGCGCCTCTTCCACTTCAGGAATTCCTCGTAACTTTTCATTAGATCTTCGTTCTTTTCCTCGAAAGCATCCATTACCGCGCTTCCAACTTGCATGTACTCAATTACATCTTCTGTAGAAAGTAGTTCTCCAGCGTCAACCCTTTTAAAAAAGTCCTTTTGGATAGTTCTTAATACATCGTAGTGCATTTTTAAACCCCCACGTACTCAATCATTTTTTCCAATAGCAACAGGTCCATGTATTCATCAGAAATGGCGGTTTCATTTAATTCAAGTGATCTAGCTGCATAGGCTGCTACATCCTGCCATTTGAAGTTATTCGGATCCATTTGGTGTCCTGCTTCATTCATCGCATTAATTCCAACGTTAGATATGAGTTCAATAGCAGCCATCGCAGATTTATGGCATTCCTCAATATGTTTTAGAATTTTCCTTTGCATGATATGATCCATTAGATCGCTACCCCCGCCATCGTTTTCGCCAGGCGAATCGCCGGTACTAGAAGATTTAGTTCCTCTACCACATCAACCATTTTAGCCTTTTCTCCACGTTCTATCTTGTTCTGAAGTCTTTTCTTAAGATCAACGTGGTTTTGTTTCGCGAGAACACTATAGATATTGTTGTACGCATCTTCCCATTCTAGAGAGTGTCTCCTCGCATACTTTCTAACGGCATCATTAAATTGCGTTCTTAATGGAACGTCTACATTAACCATACCTTTTTTAATATCATCGAGTTCTGCAATTAGTTCTTTGTTTTTTTCGTTTGCTTCTGCTGCCATCTTGTTTGCTTCATCTGCTTTTTTATCTGCTTCAGCAATCTGGCTTTGAATTTGTAGCATTGCTTTGTACGACTGGCTTATTGCATCGGACAATTGCCCTAGGATATTAAGTTCTGTAGGTATTTGAACAACGTTTGTAGAGGCTTCGTTGCCATTTGGGGCAACGTTATCCAGCAGCACGTCTCTAACTACCTTTGCGACCTCACTCTCCTCAAGTAACATCCCAACTCGTAAAGCAGATCGTCTTGTGAATAGCATCAGTCTTCCAATATTCCTGCTTAAGCCACATAGTGACTTTATGTCACTAAGTTCCTTGCCGCGAAGCGTCTTCATACCATCAGATTCAAGCTCATCCTTTTTTCTAACGGCCAACTGTCTAATAGCATCCGGTGTTACCTCATAGTAAGTAGCCAACATTTCAACTGTCATATGAATATCATCCGGCAACATAATTAACTTTTTCACCTTATCTAACACGTATGTCTTGTCGATAACAGACTCCCTAAGGGATTTGCTCTCGATGAGAATATCACTTTTAATCATTTTTTCTTCCTCCTTATATTGGGCTTGTCCAATTTGGAGGGATTAATCCATCATTTATCTTCTTGTTTTAGAAAGTCCGTTATGTATATAATGATGAATAGGGATTAATCCCAATTAACTGTGAAATCACCCTGCTCCCGCCAAGTTGCTAGGGTGTTTTCTTTTATGAAGCATTGTCTTTCACAATCTCGAGCATTTCCGAAATAGATACAGAAAAGTACTTACATAAAGCCTCCAATGTTTCATATTGAATACCTTTAGCACGATTGTACTTAATATTGACTATGGTGTTTTTGTTAAGACCCGTTGCAACAGATATCTCTTCAACACTAAATGCATTGTGTTTCGCCATTAACATGGATAAGTTATTCCGGATCATGTTAACCCTCCTTTCTAATCGTTCTTAATCCTAATATATTAGGATTTATATTGATATCATAGTACTTTTACTATTCATTGTCAATACTTAACAGGGGTGAAAAAATGATTAAATGTAACCTAGGTGTGCTAATGGCTGAAAGAAACATAAAAAATATCGATATTGTTTATGCCACTGGAATAAACAAAAACACTGTAACTTCCTTGGTAAATAACAAGGCAACTGGAATCCAATATGATACCTTGGATAGATTATGTGACTTTTTGAATGTAACACCTGGACAACTTCTAAAACGGGTAGAACTTGTATTCCGACATAATGACGTTATTGAAGAAAAAAAAGGAATATACACAATTACATTTACTGCAAAAATTGATGAAGTGATAGTTAACAGTAATTTTAAAGTAGAGATTTTAATAGAAAAGGAAACAACAACGAGAGCGCATTATAATTTAACAGCCACTTTCACAAGAAAAGAACATAATAAGTTGGCAATCATTCCAATGCCGGCATTAAGAGATGAAATCGGAATTATGACGGTTGAAGCACTTGGTGATACATTTTTTTCTGATGACAAAATAGACGAGATACGTTGTCAGATTATTATTGAAAATGATTAATGGAGGCCCATTATGCCATACTTCCGACAACGCGGCGACAAATGGAGCTTCACAATCAATGCTGGGAAAGATCCTATCACTGGCAAACGGAAGCAGATTGTTCGAAGTGGTTTCAATACGGAGAAAGAAGCGCAGAAAGCTGCAGCTAAAATAGAGCGGGATCTCGAGGCCGGTAAACGTGCCGATTCCCCTACTCTCATTGAGTTTGCTACCCAATACTTCGAGACGCAGGTTAAATCCCAGGTAACAGACTCCACCTACTGGAATCAATGGCATTACATGAGTGAGTTTGTGTTTCCGGTGCTGGGGAAGTTGAAGTTAGACAAGATCACCTATCTTCATGTTGAGAAGTTCTACAGCTCATTGATTGAACGAGGAATCAAAAGGGGGACAATCAAGAATATCTCCTTGGTACTCAATAAGACATTCAAGACCGCGCAGAAGTGGCAGTACATCATAAACAACGTCATGGATCACGTGAAGACGCCGACATATAAACCGGCTAAGATGAAAGTTTGGAACACAGACGAAGTTAAACGCTTTGTAGAGGGCACACAGGGTACCAAGTATCACATCGCATTCGTTATTGCACTCTCCACCGGAATGCGTCTAGGCGAAATCCTGGGCCTTCATTGGGACGATATTGATTGGGAGCGTAAGCAACTTACCATCACTCGATCATTGAAATACGACATGGTGAACCGGCTGCACACGAAGGACACGAAGAACGACCATTCGCAACGGACCATCACCCTACCGGACGCAACCGTAGCCGCGTTGCTCGAGCATCGATCACAGCAGCTCCCCGGTCTTCATATGGTGGTCAATTTCGCGGATAAATATGCCCTACCATCCGAAGTGTCCCGCGAGTTCCAAATGCAGGTGAAGCGTCTTAAGATGACAATGATTCGATTTCACGATATGCGGCATACCCACGCTACCATGTTGTTGCAAATGGGCGTTAATGTTAAAGTAGTAGCAGAACGGTTAGGTCACTCGAACGTGACTACAACATTGAACACTTACGCTCACGTCCTCCCTTCCATGCAGAAAGAAGTCGCGGACAAGCTAAACGACGTTTTCTAGGTGGTACAGTGTGGTCATCCACAATAACACCTGTGGATAACTCTATAAAAATAGCACTAATTTCATAGCTTGTGATACAAAGAGTGGTCAATCGGTAGAGACAAAAAGAAAAACCCTTATGTAGCAAGGGTTTTCGAGTCTTACTGGTTGACCATTATCTTTCATTTGTAAAGATAACAGAATTGCATGCAAAAGTCCAAAATTTGTTTGGGAGCGCTCCACCAGATCGTCTATAGTACAGGGACCTTCCCCCAAAAGCTCCATGATTCTCGCCTCTTCCGGCGTCAATTCCCGGCAACCTCCGCGCTCCGGCGACAGATGCTGCCCCTGTCCCACGATATGCTTGTATTCGGCCATAAGATCATGGGCGCCCGTCACGAGCTGAGCTCCCTTCTGGATTAGCCGGTTGGTGCCTGCGCTCTTAGGGGAGGTCAATGGTCCCGGAACGGCGAACACATCCCGGGATTCCTCCAGGGCCAGATCCGCCGTAATGAGGGAGCCGCTCTGCAGCGCCGCCTCCACCACCAGAGTACCCAAGGAGACTCCCGCGATAATCCGATTCCTCTGGGGAAACATGCCGGGGGCTCCGCTCATGCCGGGAGGGTATTCCGACAGAATCAGACCCTTCTCGGCAATATTATGATAGAGGGAGGCATGCTCCCGGGGATAGATGACATCAATGCCGCAGCCCAACACTGCGATAGTGCTGCCGGAGCCATGGAGCGCCGACTGATGGGCTGCCCCGTCGATTCCTCGGGCCAACCCGCTGACCACGCATACTCCCGCTTCAGACAGATCGCGGGCGAACCGCTCCGCCGCCCGCTTCCCGTAAATCGTCGGAGTTCGGGTGCCGACCACGGCGATGCAGGGCTTGTCCAGCAGCTCCCGCCGCCCCCGGGAGTAGAGGACCCAGGGAGGCTGGCCGGTCTCGGACAACAGCTCCGGATACTCCGGGGAACAACGAGTCAGAGGAACGATATCGCTCCCTTCATACTTGGCGGATACGGCCGCAACCGCCTGCTCCGTCAGCCGCGACGCCAGATAAGCCGCCTTATTCTGCGGCAGACCCAAGCTTCGGAGCTCCTGAACCGATGCTCCCAGCACGTCCTGAAGCTCGGGATACCGGCCCCACAGGAGGCGGATCGTTTTCCAGCCGATGCCCTCCAGTTCGTGAAGCGTTACCAAAATCTCATGATTCTTCATTCGTATAATCTCTCCTTTTTTTGTAAATCAAACAAAAACAAAAAACCTTCCGGTTTCCGCTGGATGCGGAAATCGGAAGGTTGCTTACCTTACCGTCATTTATTTGCGGGTGATGCATTTGTCCAGCAGGCCCTTCTCCTCCAGGACGCTGACCAGGGTGGAGCCCATCTCGGATGGAGTCGGCGCTACGCGGATGCCGCAGCGCTCCATGGTGGCGACCTTCTCGGCAGCGGTGCCTTTGCCTCCGGAGATGATGGCGCCGGCGTGGCCCATACGCTTGCCGGCCGGAGCGGTCTTGCCGCCGATGAAGCCGACAACCGGCTTGGTCATGTTGGCTGCGATCCACTCAGCCGCCTCTTCCTCGGCGGTGCCTCCGATCTCGCCGATCATGATGACCGCGTAGGTGTCCGGATCTTCATTGAAGAGCTTCAGGATGTCGATGAATTCGGAGCCCTTGACCGGGTCTCCGCCGATGCCGACGGCGCTGGACTGGCCGATGCCGCGGGTGGTCAGCTGATGGACCGCTTCGTAGGTCAGCGTGCCGCTGCGGGACACGACGCCCACATGGCCCGGGGTATGAATATAGCCCGGCATGATGCCGATCTTGCACTCGCCGGGAGTGATGACGCCCGGACAGTTCGGTCCGATCAGGCGGGTGCGCTTCCCTTCCATATAGCGGGCCACCTTCACCATGTCGAGCACCGGGATGCCTTCGGTGATACAGATGACCAGATCCAAGTCCGCATCGACCGCTTCCAGGATGGAATCGGCGGCGAAGGCCGGCGGCACGTAGATGACGGAGGCATTGGCGCCGGTGGCTTCCTTGGCTTCTAAGACCGTATTATACACCGGAAGGGTCACTTTTGTCCCGTCCTCCAGATCAAAATCCGCGGTGGTGCCGCCCTTGCCCGGAACTGCTCCGGCCACCATCTGGGTGCCGTACTCCAAGCCGCCCTTGGTGTGGAACATCCCGGTTTTGCCGGTCATGTTTTGGGTGATGACTTTCGTATTTTTATCGATCAAGATACTCATGGTATCGGGTCACATCCTTTTCGGAAGATATTAGGCGTTCTTCACTTGCGCAACGATCTTCTGGGCACCGTCGGCCATGGACTCGGCTGCGATGATGTTCAAGCCGGATTCGTTCAGAATTTTCTTGCCCAGCTCCACATTGGTGCCTTCGAGACGGACGACCAGCGGACGGTCCAGCCCGACCTGCTTGGCGGCTTCCACCACACCGTTGGCAATAACGTCACACTTCATGATCCCGCCGAAAATGTTCACGAAGATCCCCTGTACTTTCTCATCCGACAAAATAATCTTGAAGGCTTCGGTAACCTTCTCGGTGGTCGCCCCGCCGCCTACATCAAGGAAGTTGGCCGGTTCGCCGCCGTAATATTTGATGATGTCCATGGTTGCCATAGCCAGGCCGGCCCCGTTCACCATACAGCCGATATTGCCGTCCAGCGCAATGTAGGAGAGATCGAACTTGGAGGCTTGAATCTCCTTCTCGTCCTCTTCATCCAGGTCGCGGAGCTCCAGGATGTCCTTGTGGCGGAACAGTGCATTAGAGTCGAAGTTCAGCTTGGCGTCCAGCGCCATCACGTCGCCGCTGCCGGTGACGACCAGCGGATTGATCTCTGCGATGGAGCAGTCCTTGTCGACGAACGCGTTGTACAGCGCTGTCATAAACTTTACGGCCTTGCCGACCAGCTCGCCCGGAATGTTGATGGCATAAGCCAGCTTGCGGGCTTGGAACGCCTGGAGGCCGACGGCCGGGTCGATGACTTCCTTGAAGATCTTCTCCGGAGTATGGGCTGCGACCTCTTCGATTTCAGTGCCGCCTTCCTCGGAGGCCATCATCACGACGCGTCCCGTTGCGCGGTCGACAACCAGTCCTACATAATACTCCTTCTTGATGTCGCAGCCCTGCTCGATCAGGAGGCGCTTCACTTCCTTGCCTTCGGGACCGGTCTGATGGGTCACCAGCACTTTGCCGAGAATCTGCGCCGCATAAGTCCGCACCTCGTCCAGGCTCTTCGCCACCTTAACGCCGCCTGCTTTACCACGGCCGCCTGCATGAATCTGCGCTTTGACGACAACGACCGGGGTCCCCAGCGATTTCGCCGCTTCCACAGCCTCGTCCACGGTAAAAGCAACCTTGCCCTCCGGTACACTGACGCCGTATTGCTTCAGGACTGCCTTGCCTTGATACTCATGGATATTCATTCGTTAAGTCCTCCTGAGAGTTTTTTACACCGGGAAGCCCGGGTTTGTACGCAACCCTACGGTCTGTCTACGACACTCATCCTAAGCGCATTTCCCCTAGAAAATTCCTTCACGAAATCGTCAATTATGACAATTTGGCAAATCTTTTCACATTGTAACATGAAAAATTAGGTTTTGTCTTATTTTTTATCATCTAATAATAACTCTCGACCATAAAAGGTTTTAATGGGTGTGAAAAATACGTTTTCTTGCCCGCCCATTCCATGAAAAAGACGCACTTTCCAATAGAAATGCGTCTTTTTCATTCGTCTTTCGTGCGTTATCCCCGGGGCTCACGCTCCGCTTGCTTTATAAACCGCATCTCGTTCCCCGTGAAGCCGCATACCCGGCATTGAATATTCGGCTCCTGTTCATCCACCGCCACCGGCTCGTCCGTAGAGTCGACCATCCCTGTCACCGCGTCCTTGAGAAACGGCTGGCTGTACATGGTCACCATATTGAACTTCACCCGGTTGGAGCGGCAATTCGGACAAAAATAAGGCTTCTCCTGAATAGAGCTCTCGGCCATCCTTCTCACCTCGGTTCCAGTATGTCCAAAAACATGGATAAATAGTAAAATATGCGGTAAAATGATGAAAGATACGGTGATGAAGGAAGCACCTCTCTCCGGTACGAATGCGGCTTCTCGCGATTTAACGCGGGCTGCACGGACTAGGGGGAGGTTTTTTGGCATGTATGGGAAAATGATCAGCGCATGTGTGCACGGCATCGACGGAGCTCTGGTGGAGGTCGAGACAGATATTAGCAATGGACTGCCGGCATTCCAGGTGGTGGGACTGCCGGACAGCGCCATCCGTGAATCGACGGAGAGGGTTCGGGCGGCTCTCAAGAACTGCGGCTTCACCTTCCCCATGGAGCGGATCACGGTGAATTTGGCGCCGGCGGACGTCCGCAAGGAGGGATGCGCCTTCGATCTTGCCATAGCAGCCGGGATATTGACCGCCAGCGGGCAGATCGGTCCAAAGTATGGGGAGCACACCTTATGGATCGGCGAGCTCTCCCTAGATGGCACACTACGGCCGGTTCCCGGAGTCCTCTCCATGGTTCATTGTGCCGCACAGCAAGGAATCCGCCAAGTTATCCTTCCGGCAGAGAATGCCCGGGAGGCACAGCTGATTAGCGGCATGGAGATTTGGACTTTGCGCAGCTTAAGAGAGCTGGCCCCTGGCGGAAGAGGGGCGGAACGGTCCGGAAGCACCGATGGGGAGCTTGCGGCCAGCGGTGAAGCAGCGAACTCCGGAGGAGAAGCCCCCTCTCATGAGACCCCGGCGGATCATCTGTCCGAGGACTACGCGGACGTATGCGGCCAGCACCAAGCGAAGCGGGCCTTGATGATCGCCGCTGCCGGCCTGCACAATCTGCTCTTCATCGGACCGCCTGGAACGGGCAAAACCATGCTGGTCCGCCGTCTGCCGACCATTCTTCCCGAGATGGAGGACGAGGAAGCGCTGGAGGTCACCAAGATCTACAGCATCGCCGGCAAGCTCAAGGAGCGGGGGCAGCTCATCCGCACCCGTCCCTTCCGCTCCCCTCACCATACGGTTTCCTCCGGCGGACTGATCGGAGGCGGCTCCATACCGAAGCCGGGTGAGGTTAGTCTGGCTCATCGAGGCGTGCTGTTTCTGGATGAGCTGCCGGAGTTCGGCCGGGGAGCGCTGGAAGTGCTGCGTCAGCCGCTGGAGGACCGCTCGGTTACGATCGGAAGAGCCCGGGCCGTATTCACCTATCCGGCCCATGTGCTGCTTGCTGCCTCGATGAATCCTTGCCCCTGCGGCTACTACGGCTCGGAATCCTTGATGACTCCCTGCTCCTGCAGTCCCCTGAAGATCCTCCAGTACCGCGCCCGGATCTCCGGCCCTCTCTTGGACCGGATCGATCTGCACGTGGAGGTGCCCCGGACCCGATATGCGGACCTGGCTCCATCGCAGGACCTTCCCTTGTCCTCCGCCCGGATGAGGGAGCAGGTGAGACAGGCCCGCCATATGCAGGAGCACCGCTATGCCGGTAGCCGTTACCGCTTCAATGGAGAGCTCTCTGGCCAGAGTCTGCGCCGGTATTGCAGGCCCACTCGGGAAGCGGAGGCGCTGTTGGCCGAGACCTTCGAGGCGCTGGGTCTCAGCGTCCGGGCCCACGACCGGATCCTTAAGCTGGCCCGGACCATTGCGGATCTGGAGGAATCGGACGCCATCCTCGAAGCCCATGTGGCGGAAGCCGTGCAGTACCGAAACTTGGACAAAACAAATAAGCCGCTCGGTTGAGCGGCTGTTCGTGTCTGGATTAGAAGGCATTGGGGATATGCTTCACGGCCAGAGTTCCCTGTGAAGGGGAGCCGGTTACAGCAATGACGTCAAACCGGCACTTGCGTCCGTGCTGCTTGGTCGTGTAGAGGTAGAGGGTGGCCGTGTCCCGGACTTGACGGACTTTCCGCCAATCTACGGACTCCTCCGCACTGCCGAAGCGTCCTGCGGACCGGCGGGTGCGAACCTCCACGAAGACCAAGGTTTCTCCTTCTTCGGCGATCACATCGAGCTCACCGCTGCGGGCCCGCCAATTCCTTGCCAGAATCTGCAGCCCGGCACCGGCCAAATACCGGACCGCCGTCTCCTCCCCCCAACGGCCCAGGGCGACCCGGTTATCCTTCCGGGGAGAGCCGCCTGATTCCGTTCCATTCGCGCTCACTGCGAACGATCCCTCCAATCTCTAGCCCGGCGGTCCGACCGGTAGACGAAGGATAAGATTTCCGCTACCAGCTGGTACAGCTCCGGCGGGATCTCCTGGTTGATGTCCAGCTTGGACAGCACCTCCACTAGGGAGGCGTCCTCTTGGACGGCGACTCCTGACTCCTTCGCCCGCTTCAGGATCGATTCGGCAACGGTGCCTTTTCCCTTGGCGACGACGGTGGGAGCTTTGCTGCGGTCGGGGGCATATTTGAGCGCCACCGCTTTCTTGATGGCCGAGCGCTCCGGTTGGTCCTCATGGGGCTTGGTCATACGCGCAGATCCACCCCTTTGTAGGGCTTGGCCGTATAGAGACTGGCTGCTCTCGCGGCTTGTGCCGTGCCGCTGCCGGCTGCTGCGGCGCCTGCGCCCAGAGCCGGGTCCGGAACCACCGGTTCGGGATAGGGCAGCACCTTCATAGACAGGAATTGATACCCGATTCCCTCCAGCCCCGCCTTGATCTCCTCCCTGTATTCCTCCAGCAATTCCCCCAGGACGGGGAAATCATTGTGCACCTTCAAGCTGACGATCCGGTCCGTGACTTGGACATCCACCAGCGTGTGGCCCAAACTGAACATATTCAGATCGAACAGTAGCCTGCAGTTGGTCGCATCCAGTCCTCCGCGCGAGCCTTTCTTGGACTGGATATGGATGGATGCAGTCTGCTGCCCGTTGGCATTCATGAGAGGCAGCATCAGGGTCATATGGGTAAACAGGGACGTCCGGTCCCCCGTCATCAGCAGCTGCTGGCCCGTAATCTGCTGAACCAGCTGGCCTGCGCTCTCCTTTAGGGCCGGAGGAGCATCCTCCGAGGAAGCCAGCTGAAGCAGGAGCCCCTTCAGCGAGGCGGTCTCCGCGTCGGCCGGCCGCGGAGACGAAGGGTCGGCGGCAGACGGGCTCGAGCCGTCTGCCAGGCCGTCGCCGGGCGGCGGCAGGTGCGCGCCGCCCCGATCCGCGCGGGCGAGCTGCTGCTCGTGCTCCACGCCCAGCGCCTTCAGGAGCCGGCCGATCCACGGGGCCGGCTCCTCCTGCGCCGCAGGGGCGTGACGGGCGGCAGCCCGGCCCGCGTCAGGCGCAGCCTGCGGCTCTTGCGGCGCCGGCGCAGACGCCTGCGCTGCTGCGGCGGGGCCGGCGGCCCCCGCCTGCGCGGGCTGCGCCGCATCGCCGCCGCTGCGCGGGGCTGCGCCTGCAGCGCCACCGGCCGCAGCGCCCGGCGCTTGCGGCAGCGGCAGGGCGCTGGCCTCGCCTGCGGCGTTGGCGCTGCGGCCCGGGGCCGCCCCCGGCTCCGCCGCAGCAGACGCTGCGCTGCCGCCGCCGCGCGGCACGGCCGGGCCTGGCTGCGCGGCAGCCGCGGGCCCTTCGCCCTCCGCGGCGGCCTGCGGCGCTTGAGCCGGCGCCGCCGATTCGCCCGCACGGGGGCCAGCGCCACTGCCGGGACGCCATGCCGTAGCGGCCTTCGCCTGCGGCGCCCTGCTTGCAGCCCCTCCCGGCGCCTCAGGCTCCGGCATGGCCGGCAGCGCCTCCAGCGCCTGCCGGATCTGGCCCAGCAGCGCCCGCACCGGTGCAGGCAGCGTCTCTGCCGCTGCACCGTCCCCGTCCAGCAGCGCGGCAATCTGGCTGCCCATCGCCTTCAGCGACTGGTCCATCGGCTTGCCGAACAAGGTTCGGGCAAGCGAGCCCACCGTCTCCGACGTGACGGGGAGGCCGCGTTTGACAGCCACAAGCGCGGCCTCTCTCCATTGGCCCTCCTCCACCCCTTCGGGCCGTTCAGCCATGACTCCGGCGTGGGCTTGTACGGTTTCCTTGGACAACGGAGCTTGTCCTTGATGCAGCTCCTGGAGTGCTTTGCGGTTGACCGTCGAATCCTGGAGATCATAACCCTTCAGAATATCTGGAAGAGAACGCTCCGCGATCTGAACCCCCGAGGATTCCAGAGGCTTCAGAACCACCTGTCCGGAGGTGGATTCCGGCTGCACCTGCAAGAGCGTGATCTGCCCCTGCGCCATCGGCGTCTCCAGCCGCGCCCGCACCTGCACGCCGCCGATATTGACCAAGGCATCCTGCTCGGACATCAGCTGAAGGATCACGCCTCGAACGACCTGTCCGACCTTCAGCTCCAGCGCCTTGGGATCGGACACCTGTACGTCCCCGATCACACTTCGCAGCAGTTGACCGATGTTCATCTACATGCCCTCCTCCGTCCTTGGATTTCAATATTCCTTATATCGGCGCAAGCTCCAAGAATCATAAGAGGCTTAGAACAATTCCTGCTGCACGTTCAGAATCTTGCCCAGGAAGCTCCGCCGGTGCAGGGCAGAAGGGCCATAGGCCTCCAGCGCTTCCCGGTGCTGCTTCGTCGCGTAGCCTTTATGTACGGCAATGCCATATTCCGGATAATCCTGATCCCAATACAAGCACATCCGGTCCCGGGTCACCTTGGCGATGATGGATGCCGCGGCAATGGACTGGCTGAGCGCATCTCCATGGATGACCGCCATCTGCGGCAGGGGGCTGTCCACCTTCTCCGCGTCCACCAGCAGAAAATCGGGCTCCTGGCCCAGCTCCTCCAACGCACGCTTCATCGCCAGTCGCGCCGCCTGCTTGATGTTAATCCGGTCCACCGTCTCGGCATCGGCATATCCGACGCCAATCGCCAGTGCTTCCGCACGAATCACCTCGTACAGCTCGTCCCGGCGCTTCTCGCTCAGCTTCTTCGAATCATTGATGCCTTCGATCACCAAGCCCTCCGGCAGAATGACCGCTGCCGCCACCACATCCCCGAACAGGCACCCCCGGCCTACTTCGTCAATTCCCGCAATGCGACCATAGCCCTGCTCCCATAGCCCCTTCTCATATTCTAGAAGATTCATATGCCGCTCCGCTCCCCAACTGTCATCTTTTTATGTTTCTTCATTATAATGGATGTCGGCGCCGCCAACCAGCCTTCCTTCCTCGGTAAAGCCTTCCAGCGGCCTATAAGGTCCTTGCCCGTAAAAAGCAAAAAAACCGCCATAGGCGGTCTTCTAATCTCATCTGCTCTCCTGCGTAAGGTCCAGCCACTGGGAGGGCTTCTCCAGAGTAACCCGGCCCAGCTTGCCGGAGCGAAGCTCCCGCAGGAAGGTCACCGAGGCCTTGCCCAGATCCACCCGGCCGCCGCTAACGATACAGCCGCGCTTGCGTCCGATGGCTTCCATGACCTCCACCACATGATCCGGATTCTCCAGATCCTCCGGTATGGCCTCGATGCCGAAGCGTTCCCGGAATGCCTCCGGATACTCCGAAGCCATGAACCGAACCGTGTAGAAAGCCACGTCCTCCGCCGTCAGAAGCTCTTCCTTGATCGAGCCTATGGCCGCCAGCCTGTAGCCGACATTGGGGTCCTCGAACTTGGGCCATAGAATCCCCGGAGTATCCAGCAGCTCCATCTCTCCTCCGGCCATCTTGATCCATTGCTGCCCCTTGGTGACCCCCGGCTTGTCGCCGGTGGCCGCCACTTTGCGGCCCGCCAGCCGGTTGATCAGCGTCGATTTTCCCACGTTCGGTATGCCGACGATCAATGCGCGGAGTGCCCGGGGATTCATCCCCTTGCGGAGCTGCGCTTCAATCTTGTGGGCCATCAGCGTCCTGCACCGGGGTACGATTTCCCTGACTTGGTAGCCAGACACGGCGTCGATCGGCAGCGCATCCAATCCCTTCTCCTTAAAAAAAGCGATCCAGTCCGCAGTTGCGGCAGGATCCGCCAGATCATACTTATTCAGCAGCACCAGCCGGGGCTTGCCTTTTAATATCGTATCCACCATGGGGTTCCGGCTGGACATGGGGATCCGGGCATCCAGGAGCTCGATGGCGACGTCGATCAGCTTCAGCTTCTCTTCGATCTGCCTCCGGGCCCGGGTCATATGGCCGGGGAACCATTGGATGGTCATGTTCTCACACCTCGTTTAAGTCAATGCTTGGTGATGCCGATTTTATTGAGCGGCCAGAAGCGGATGTCCGCACGGCCGACGATTTTATCATATGGAATGGCGCCTACGTTATTCATCCGGCTGTCTGCGCTGTTGGGGCGGTTGTCACCCATAACGAAAACGGCACCCTCCGGTACGGTGGTCTCAGCCAAGCCCGGACTGTTGTAGATCTGTCCGTTCTTCGCTCTTTCCTCCACGGCGGCCTGGATGTACGGCTCCTTCAGTTCTTCGCCATTGATGTAGACCTTATTGTTCTCCACCTTGACCTTCTCGCCAGGCAGAGCGATAACCCGTTTGATGTAGTCGATTCCGGCCGGAGCATGGAAGACGATCACTTCGCCCCGTTCCGGCTTGCGGATGTTGTAGATGATCTTGTTCACAATCAAGCGTTCGCCCGTATGAAAGTTCGGCTCCATCGAAGGCCCATCTACAATAAACGGAGCAAAAATAAGCCAGCGGATCAGCAAGACGAGAACCGCTGCGATCAGAAGCGCTTTCGCCCATTCCCAGACTTCATTCTTGATGGACGCGGAGGGGAGGCCGGACGTCATCTGCTCTTCCTGTTCCATGGTGGAAATCCTCCTGTTCTTGCCGGTATGTACTCCAGAAGCTTCTCCGAAAAAACCGAAAGGGGACTTGCAAACAAGCCCCCCGGTCATTCTTATCGGATTTCGGTGATTCTTGCCGCTTTACCGCGCAGTGCGCGCAGGTAGTACAGCTTAGCGCGACGAACTTTACCACGGCGTGCCACTTCGATCTTCTCGATCTTCGGGGAATGCAGCGGGAATGCTCTTTCCACGCCTACACCGTAGGAGATCTTACGAACAGTAAACGTTTCGCTGATACCGCCGCCGCGGCGCTTGATGACCACGCCTTCGAACAGCTGGATACGCTCGCGGGAACCCTCGATAACCTTAACGTGCACTTTCAAAGTGTCGCCCGGACGAAAGTTCGGCAGATCCTTGCGGATTTGTTCCTTCGTAATTTCCTGAACCAATTGATTCATTTTGACGTCCTCCTTCCACAAGGTGTTCATTCCGCTCCATCGGCAACGCTTCAATCTCGTGCCGCAACCGCGTAGAGGACCACCGTTATCAAAAACTGCAACATTGAAGATCATACCATGTTTCAGAAAACCTTGTCAACTCTCGGATTTCGATATCTCTGAAAAATCGAGAGATTCGATAGACGCATCAGCTAGTCGCTCTCGCCGGTCGAACGCTCCTTGAGCTCCCGGAGCCATTCCTTATCCTTCTTGGAGAGCTCCATGCGCTCCAGCAGCTCCGGACGGCGGCGCAGGGTCCGCTCCAGAGACTGGCGGCGCCTCCACTTCTCGATGTTCTCGTGATGGCCGGAGAGCAGCACCTCGGGCACGTCCCAATCCCGGAACTTGGCGGGACGGGTATAATGAGGATACTCCAGGAGCCCCGTGCTGAAGGAATCCGTGACGGCGGAGCTCTCGTTCCCCAGCACGCCCGGCAGCAGCCGGACGACGCTGTCTATAACCACCATGGCCGGCAGTTCCCCGCCGGTGAGCACATAATCCCCAATGGACAGCTCGTCGGTCACGAGATGCTGCCGGATTCTCTCGTCGTAGCCTTCGTAATGGCCGCAGATAAAGACCAGGTGTTCCTCTTCCGACAACGCCTCCGCTTTGCGCTGGGTGAAGGGCTCTCCTTGGGGGCACATGAGAATGACGCGCGGCTTCCGTGCGGGAGCCCCGTCATCGGCTTGCGCCTTCTGCAGCAGGTCCTCCACCGCCCCGAAGATCGGCTCCGGCTTCAGGACCATCCCGCCGCCGCCTCCGAATGGATAGTCGTCAACGGTCTTATGCTTATTCGTGGAATAGTCCCGGAAGTTCATCGTATGAAGCTCCACCAGTCCTTTATCCCGGGCTTTACCCAATATGCTGCTCCCGAATACCCCTTCGAACATCTCGGGAAACAACGTCAGCACGTCGATTCTCATTCGACCAGACCTTCCATCAGCTCGACGGTGATCCGTTTGGCTTCCACGTCTACGTCCAAGATGACTTCATCGATGACCGGAAGCAGGATATCCTTCCCTTTGGGCCGCTTGACAACCCAGACGTGGTTGGCTCCCGGAGACAGGATCTCCGTAACCTGGCCCAGCTCCTGTCCGTCCTGGGACACCACCGTACAGCCGATGATCTCGTGATAGTAGTATTCATCCTCATCCAGCTCGGCCAGACTCTCTTCGTCCACCTTCACGTTCCAGCCCTTGAAGCGCTCCACCTGGTTGATGTCGTCCCATTCCTTGAAGCGGACGATGAACATCCCTTTGTGCTCCCGGGCGGATTCTACGGTTGCTTCCTGGTTCGTTTCCCCCTCGGGTGAGACGAAGATCAGCTCGCTTCCCTTCGAGAATCGGAGATCCGGAAAATCGGTGGCGGACAAGATCTTAAGCTCTCCGCGGATTCCATGCGTATTGACGATTTTGCCTACATTGAATAATTTTACGCTCATGCTCGTCCCTCCCGGTATCTGAACGGAATTTCAAGCCGGCCTTCTTCTTCAGAAGATAGCTGCCTTCAAGCTCCGTTGCGCTCCTTCATAGCTTGCCCCAAAACGACACGAAAAGGGTAAGGTTTCCCCTACCCTTGTTCGGTCCGCTTCGTATTACGAAACGATTTCGACCGTAACGCGTCTCTTCTCCTTAACAGTCGCCGAGGTGACGACTGTGCGCAGAGCCTTGGCGATCCGGCCTTGCTTGCCGATAACCTTGCCGATGTCGGAAGGATTAACGGTCAGCTCGTACACGATTTCCTGGGTGTGCTCCACGGCATGAACTTTGACATCTTCCGGATGATCCACCAACGCCTTAGCGATAACGGTTATCAGATCTTTCATATGTCCCTCCGAAAAGTCCGAAATTACTTCTGCAATTTGGACTCATGGAACTTAGTCATAATGCCGGCTTTGCTGAACAGGTTGCGTACGGTGTCGGATGCTTGAGCACCGGTGCTGAGCCATTTCAGTGCCTTCTCCTCGTCGATAGTGACGGTAGCAGGAGCGGTCAGCGGGTTGTAGATACCGATCTCTTCGATGAAACGACCATCACGGGGAGAACGGGAATCGGACACAACCACACGGTAGAAGGGAGCTTTGTGAGCGCCCATGCGCTTCAAACGGATGCGAACTGCCATTGTAGATTTCACCTCCTCACACAATCCCAGAAAAGTGAAGCTGATGCTTCGAAGATTATTCTTTTTCCTTTTCCGGGGTTCAATTTAAAGACCATATATTTAAAGCAAAAGCTTCAAATCGAGATTAACCGAAGGGGAACTTCATACCCTTGCCCATCTTGCCGAGAAGGCCCTTCTTATTCTTGACTCCGCCCATCATGCCCGAGAACTGCTTCATCATCTTCCGCATGTCCTCAAATTGCTTGATGAAGCGGTTGACTTCGATAACGGTGTTGCCGCTGCCGAGGGCGATGCGCTTCCGGCGGCTCGGATTTAAGAGCTCCGGCTTGGCGCGCTCTTCCTTCGTCATGGATTTGACGATGGCGGCTACGCGCTGCAGCTGCCTCTCATCCACCTTCAGGTCCTTGACCTGGCTCTTCATCTTGCCCATACCGGGCATCATGTCCAGAATCTGGTCCAGAGGCCCCAGCTTCTTGACCTGTTCCATCTGCTCCAGGAAATCGTCGAAGGTGAATTCGGCCTTGCGCATCTTGCGCTCCATCTCTTTGGCCTTCTCGGTATCAATCTCCGCGTGGGCTTTCTCGATCAGAGTCAGGACGTCGCCCATGCCGAGAATCCGAGAAGCCATCCGGTCCGGATGGAAGGGCTCCAGCGCATCCAGCTTCTCACCGGTCGCTGCGAATTTGATGGGACAGCCGGTGACGGCCTTTACCGACAGGGCTGCGCCGCCGCGGGTATCGCCGTCCAGCTTGGACAGGATGACCCCGGTCAGGTCCAGCTGCTTGTTGAAGCTGTCGGCCACATTCACGGCATCTTGACCGGTCATGGCGTCGACCACCAGCAGGATCTCATCCGGCTTGGTCGCTTCCTTAATCCCGACAAGCTCCTCCATCAAGGCGTCATCGATATGCAGCCGGCCGGCCGTATCGATCAGCACGTAGTCGTGCCCGTGCTCCTTGGCGTGGGCCACACCTTGCTTCGCAATCTCCACCGGGCTCACTTCGTTGCCCAAGGTGAATACCGGAACCTTCAGCTGCTCGCCCAGCACCTGCAGCTGCTTGATGGCCGCAGGCCTGTAGATATCCCCCGCCACCAGCAGCGGACGGTGATTCTGCTTCATTAAGAACTTCGCCAGCTTGCCTGCCGAAGTGGTCTTGCCGGCGCCTTGGAGACCCGCCATCAGGATGACGGTTGGCGGACGATTGGAGCGCGCCAGCTTGCTCTGGGTCCCACCCATAAGAGCGGTAAGCTCCTTGTTGACGATATCCACGACCACCATGCCGGGAGTGAAGCTCTTCATTACTTCCTGGCCGATGGCCTGCTCCTTGATACGGGCGATCAGATCCTTGACGACCTTGAAATTCACGTCCGCTTCGAGCAATGCCAGGCGCACCTCGCGGAGCGCTTCTCCTACGTCTTCCTCTGTCAGCTTCCCGCGGGAACGCAATTTGCCGAATACGTTCTGCAGTCTGCTGGCTAATCCTTCGAATGCCATGGTGACTCACCTCCTGGCTGGATCTTCATTCGGGCTTGTTCGAATCATCTATGGTCTGCAGCTGCTCCAAGAGCTCCAGCAGTTCCTCCCGGAATTCCACCTTCTGCCTCATGATGAGCTGCTGCAATTGCTCCGATATATCTGCTCTTCTGGCATATTGATCCGCCATCCGAAGCTTGCTCTCATAGTCTTCCAGCGTCTGCTCGGCCCGCTTCAGGTGCTCATAAACGGCTTGTCTCGTAACCGAGAGCTCGGTGGCAATCTCTCCGAGAGAGTAGTTATCCTGATAATACAGCGCTAGAATCGATTGTTGCTTGCTCGTCAGCAGCGTACCGTAGAAATCGTACAACAGATTCATCCTGTTGGTCCGCTCGAGCATCTGATCCTCTGCCACGATGGCCGTCCCCCCGTTCGGGATTACGATCCCAGGCTAGCTGTTAAGGTTTTGACCTTTACAACCGAACAACGATTATCATACTGTATTCGGGAATCCGTGTCAAGCATTTTACCTTGTCATCCACCCATGATCTTTTCCCCTCCCTGCCAAATAAAAAACAAGAGAGGGGAGGCCTCTCTTGTGAATGGACGGAGCGTTACCCCCTTACGGAGCGTAATCCCCATTATAGCTGACCAAGACGGCGTCCCGCACTCCCTCCAGTGCGGAGATCTCACTGACGAAAGCCGTGTTGTCGTTCTTCAGCTTTACCTCTACGGTCAATTCAATCTGATCCTTACGGACGGTCTTCGATTTCAGCTTATGGACCAGCTTATTTAATTGATACTTTACACCGTCCGTTGCAGAATCATGGTAATGGACGATCAAGAGATAAGCCGAATCCTTTACCTTGCGGCGTGACAGAATCAGCAGGGTGGCGCCGATTAGCAGAGATCCCACGATAGAGATCGGATAGACCCCTGCTCCCGTTGCAATTCCGGCAGCAATCGACCAGAACATGAATACCACGTCCAGCGGATCCTTGATGGCCGTCCGAAACCGGACGATGCTGAGGGCTCCAACCATCCCCAGCGAAAGCACGACGTTGGTGCTGATCGTCATGATGACCAGAGCCGTAATCATGGTCATAAGTACGAAGGTCGTGTTGAAATTGTAGCTGTAAACAACCCCACGAAACGTTTTCTTATAAATATAGAAGATAAACAGTCCGATGAGCAGTGAAATCAGCAATCCGATCGCAACGTCGATGTAGGAGATGTTGGCGAAGCTCTCCAATTTCAGCACACTTTTTTTGAAGATATCTTTAAATGTAAATACATCATCCATGGTCAAGGCTCGTACCCTTCTTTACTAGTTATAGTGCTGCTTGTTTTGCTCCCGGCACATCACGTACTTGGATATAGCCGAACGGTTATGACTGGATAGCTGCAGCAGATCCTGCACATACTGGGGAATGAAGTCGTTATATTTCACTTCCATGATGATCATCGGCTCCTGGACAGCCTCCACGGTGATCAGGCCGGGATCGAAGATATCCTTGTCCTTCACGTTGAAGGCCAAGTTTTTATCGAATGTGATTCTGACATCCCCATATTCGTGGGTGTACGCTTCCCTTACATAATCCACAATCACCTTGGGCTTCAGCCCATGAAGCTTGCACTCATGGTAGAAGTCCTGGGTAAGCGGCTTCCCGAAAGCGGGAAGGAATTCCACATCCCCTTCCAAGATTTTGTCATATTCCTCTCTGGTCAGGATTGCGGAATCCTTGCACACCCACTCTCCGAATTTGCTCTTGCGTTCCAGGTTGATCCGGGCATCCGACAGATTATAGATCCGGATCCGGTACTTGCACCGCTTCTCTACTCCGGCATGCTTCTGAGTCAGCGCCGTATCGTAGTCATCATCGAAATACAGGCTCCGGATGTGATAGCCTTCCTCGTTCACCGAATGCTTGTCCCGTGGAAGCACCGCAGAGAGCCGCCTAGCAAGACCCGCATAGTCATGGGGACGAATGTAGTATTTCAGCTCGTGCCTTAGTCTTTTGCCTAGGTACTGCATATTCCCTCCCGCACGTTATCGAACGTGCCTTCTTTTTGTCATGGTACCGAGAACATCTTCATCCCATGATGAATGGTTCCGGTGCGCTCCTCCACACTATCGAACGGGATTTGCGTATGCCCCTTGCTGTCCGTCACCGTTACGCGCAAGTAATACCGGCCGGATGGGAGTGCCTCGGAGGAGATCGTAGTCCCGCTTATCCCCTTCTTCTCATAGAGGATCCGCGAGAACTCGGGATCGGCTGCCACTTGAATATGGTAGCTCAGATCATCCCCTTGAAAATCATAGGACGGGTCCCATGTGTAGGTCACGCTTCCGTCCTTGACCGTCGGGTCCCCCAGGAAGATAGGCATAGGATTCTCCAACGAATCGTAGTAGGTCTTCTTGTTGTTCTCCGAAACCTCGGGAAGTCTCTTGAGTTCATCCTCGAACTCAGACAGATAACCGGGGATATGGATCACGTCGGGGTCGCGGGAGGTGTATCGGCTTACCGTGTCGTAATAGGATTGCAGCATGCTCCGGGTCTGATCCGGGTTAATGATTTCCCGCAGCTTCTCGATCTTATCGGTCAAGGCCTGAACGTTATCCGGATCCATGAAGAACCGCTTAAAGAGCACGTTGCTCCAATAGGTTCCGATCCCCTTCTGCCACATGGACAGCTTCGTGGGCTCCCGGGGCTGGTTGTACCAATCCCAAGCTCCGTCATAATCCCAGGGGAAGAAGTACCAGGTATTGGCGTTCAGCGGTGAATACAGGATATAGTTCTGGCTGATCGTATCGATATTCCCCATCAGGATGTTGACTGCCAGCCAGGTTAACATATTATCCCGATTAAAATGCTTGTCTACGACCTGGTTGATATTCAAGGTGTAGTCATTCACATCATCCAGCATCCGGAGCAGCTTCTCGTGATTCGAATTTCCCTCAATACTCAGAATCTTCTCGAAGGCCGCCTTGTTATATCCGGGCTCCGTCGCCGCCTTCAGCTCATCCGGAGAGCGGTAGAAGGCAAAGTTAATCGCCTTATACAAGCTGCCGTTGGCATCGAAGCCGTGCTGCTTCAGATAGTTTTTGCCCGGATTCTCGATCTCCGTATACAGCCCGTAATCCTCGAAGGCGTCTGTGGGCTTGCTCTTGGTCAGATCCTTCACGTACAAGTGAACGAAATGGGTCCGCAAGCTGGTGAAATCCGGAATGCGGGTGAAGTAGTCGAAGCTGAGCTTATTCCGAACTCGGGACAGGTCCGCCGCATGCTTGTTCAGATTCAGTACCTTCTGCTCCCTCCACATTCCGGCCTTGTCAAACAGCTTGATTTTGTAAGACTTCTGAGCGGCGCTGCGTGTAGAGCTTCCTCGGATCTGCAGCGTGCCGTTAGCTTCCTTCGTGCTGAAGCCGAACTGCCCGGAAACCGGCCCCTTTTCATTCCCCTCCTGCAGCAGAACCTCCAGCTCCGCATCACTCTGGCCTTCCGGCATCCTTTCGGTGATGTGATTGATATCATCGAAGGAGACGAGGCTTCCCTTCGCCGGATCGGTTCCTCTATTCATTACCGTGATGAAGAGATGGGTGACCTCATCCCCCTTGTCTTTCCCATATAAGTACCGATCCTCTACCAAAGCATTTCCGGCCTTGGCCTCCTGGATCACTACCGGGGCATTGGAGGGCGAAGCAGCCTCGCCCCCATTTTTCTCTGCGATGCCGCTGCACCCCGTTAATGCCACACTGAACACAAGAGGGGCCGCAGCCATTTTCCATTTCCATGTCATAAGTGAATTCCTCCGCCCGGAGCCACGGGAGTGTCCCGCGTCCACTTGCCTACAAGACGCCGGAAACCGGTTGTCATCTTCAGACCGCTGACCAGTGGCTGCGAGCAATACGTGTAATAATTGATATTTTTCGTTACATAGAGCAACCGGACCATGACGACGGCGAGAGCTGCCAGTGCCGTGACGAAGAAAGCAAAGCCGTGGCTTTCCCCGAACACCTCCAGGCCATTGAGAAGCCCATTGCCTACGAAGAGGATGGCTGTCGTACAGACGGCCCCTTTCCGGTCATCGAAATAAAGAAGGATCAGGACCAGTACGAACATGAAGATGTAGAGGAAATTGCCCAGCACCAAGATCGTGAACGTATCCACCTCTTCGCTGGAAAAACCGATCATGGGAAGAAGCCGGTTCCCGCCGGCGATCGAACAGATGCTGAAGAACAATTGGATCTCCATCATGAAGCTTAACTCTTGAAACAAGACGTAGAGCATATCCTTACGGGCCTTCATGATTTCCTGCAAGGTGCCTCCGAACAAGACGGAGGAGAAGTAATGCATGTACTTTTCATAAAAGGAGGTTTCCATGGAAACGACGAAGATTACCATGGAAGGGATCACCGTAAGAAACGCGTAGAACACCGGTACGTCATAGGATGGCGCATACACGAAGGTATCGGCCACCGGGATCCCCATGCTGCTCCTCCAAGCAAGCAGGTTGTGCAGGTTGAACCCTACGGTTTGGAGAACGCCGATAAGAGCCAGGGATGGATATTGCTTGAAATAAGCCAGGAAAGCAAAGTAGGTTTTATTCGGACTCTTAAAGCAGCGTTCCAGGTGGTAACTGAACATGACGGCCATCACGAAAAATCCTGCACCCATGGATGTAATGATGGATGCGGCCATATCCCAGGAAAAGAAGAAAATCGAGATGACGGCCCCCAGCATGGACACCGAGCTTCCGATGATGAAGCTCTTGACGATTCTCATATAGTCCTTCAGAGCGGAGATATAGATCGCTTGAATCCAGACAACGATCAGCTCCATGAAGAACAGGTACAAGCTCAGCTTATAGGTATCCCGCAGGGGGGAAGGGTAGAGAAATATCGCGCCTGCTGCACCGCCGACTAGAAGACAGACGGAGGTCACGCCATAGAAGGACGGTAGGATGTCATCATGTTCCTTCATATATAATTTGTCAGAGACGAAACGAGAGATCAACATCGTGATCGGGCTGGTCACCAGAAGGGAGAAGACGAAGGCATACTCCGAGGATGCCAGGAAGATCTCCTTCTCCAGATGGGTGCCTCCCGCCAGGATGATCAGCCTCTGCATCACCACCATCATCAGCATACACAGGAGCATTGGGCCAACCGTTACCAGAGAGGAATAGGCATAGGCCTTGAAATTATAATAATATCCCTTTTGTCCCTGAACGATTCGCTTCAGTTCAAATCCGATCCCGGCCATCCGCATCCCCTCCCATCCGGTGGTATAACTGCCTGTAGCTTTCGATGAACGCCTTCTTGCCGTAGAGTGCCTTCACCCGCTCCAATCCGTTGCGCCCCATTTTTACCCGAAGCTCAGGATTGCGGCACAGCTTCACGATGGCATCCCCGATCCGCTCGGCATTCATGACCGGTGCCACGATCCCCGCTTCACCGTAAGGATCATCCTTGCCGTAGATCAGCTCTCTGCAGCTTCCCACATCCGTTGTGACGAAGGGCTTGCCGCAAGCCATCCCTTCCAAGAGCGCCAACGGCTGACCTTCACTTATACTGGTCAGGAGGAGCAGGTCCATTCGTCCGATCCATTCCTTGATGTTCACGGTCCCGGTAAACTGCACGTCCTTCAGCTCCAATGCGGCTACCAGCTGCCTGCACTCTTCATAATATTCCAGATCCTCCTCGACCGGTCCGAAGATAAACAGCTTGATATTGGGCATCGAATGCTTGGCCACCGAGAAGCTCTGGAGCATGGTCTTGATATCCTTGATGGGGACGACCCGCACGACAGCTCCGACATAGACCCATCCTTCCAGCTTGTCCTCTCCGGATGGCAGGCTGGCATAATCCGAGGCTTCCACCCCGTTCGGAATAATGGTGATCTTGTGTCCCTCGCATCCGAGTTCCTCCTGGATTTCCTTATTCCGATGGAACAGGGAGACCACTTGATCCGCACTCTCATAGGCGCATTGGGACAAGCTGAAGAAGTAGTGGATCCACATATCCTTGAAGTAGCCCTTGATCCAATCGGCCTTAATGATCTCTTCCTCCCGTTCCCTGGAGTAGATGCCGTGCTCCGTGAGGAGGAAGGGTTTCTCGTACATAAATTTCCCCAAGCTTCCGATAACGCCGGAATAGCCGGTAGATACGGCATGATACAGGTCTGCAGGCGGCATGGGATTGCGGATGATGTAGAACAAGGGCAGGATCATGGAACGTACAGTCCAGAACATTTCCGTATACGGCACCTGCGTATATTTCTTGTCGCATACTTCATACATCAAGTCGAAGAAATCCTTACTCATGAGAAAATCGGAAACCTGCTCGAACCTCCGTCCCGAAAGCAGGGAGAAGATATTCCTCCAGCTCGTCTGATTCCCGGACAGCAGGTCGTATAAGGCCTGTCTCTCCGACTTCTTAATCCGGAACCGCTTGCCCCATGCCCCCTCCTCCCGAAGGTAGGAATCCAGGAAGACCTCATGGATCTCCACCAAATTCTCTGGAATCTTATATTTGAAGACGCCCTTCAGCTTCGCCTCCGCACCGATGGCATATAAGATGAATTCATGCTCGGGCATGCTGGTGACAAGGGATTGAATCCATCCAGAGACCCCTCCGGTAACATACGGATAGGATCCTTCTGCGATTAAACATATTCTCATGCTTCTACTCCTACCACAAAGTTCGCTTTGTTCGCGTGGACAAGATAGACATCCTCGTCAATGTGCGTCACGCTGCAATTCGTCAGCTTGCCGATTTTCCGATCCGTGCGAAGGATGAAATCCATCCCGCCGTGAAAACCTTCGATGAACCCTTCGATGTGTTCCTTATCCTGCTTGAAGGCCACGGAGGAGGTCACGTATTTGCCCAGCTCATATGCCCCGGATGATGCGGTCAGCGGCTTCAGCCAGCCATACCGTTGGTTCGTAAAAGCCAGCAGATCCTCGTATTCCTTGGACAGCTCCTTCCACGACTTATTTCCGTTCCGATTCACGTCGAATAGATCGTCAGGGTGAATGAAGTGAGAATACACTCCGATAGATGTGATGGCATTCATCAGAAGCCACTGCTTATTCGCATCAAACTCATAGCCCGATGTCACTCGAGGCAGCTCGAACATTCCGTCAGACGCCACCTTAAATTCTTGCACATACGCCAGATTCCGGTAATCCTCATGGTAGACGGAAGAGATGATCTTGAGATCGGGAAATGCTGTCTTGATGGCAGCTCGTCCCTCCTGGCTCAGTATGTTTGAAGGCGGAACGTAGGTCCGGAAGGTATATTTCGGGAATACGCCTTTGGAATACCGGTACACCTCGCTCAAAGCCTCCTGCATATCTCGTCCGTTGGCCCAAGGCTGGTACCCCAGCGTATGCGACTTGGCCGGTTCGGTCTCAAGCGATTGGTGATTGTACCCATGGATGCCGATCTCTCCTCCATTCTTCAGCAGCTCCCGCCCGTACAGGATCAGACCCGAACTATCACTGCCCTGGGCGTCGAAAGGTGGAGCCACCTTATTATTGTAGGTTTCGATCAGAACTCCGGTATATTTCACATCGAATCGGGCTGCCGCTTTCATAATGTCCGGCCACCAGATCTCTCGGAAGAAGCGGCGGATATCCCGCCCATATTGCTCCTTCAGGACCGGATCCGTACCTTCAGGGAATGGAGCCGGGAAGTCATCGATATATGCCAGCTTCATATTCATGACGGGGTAGATGAATGCCTGCTCTTGATTCAGCAGAGACAATGCGCCGGCCAGAATTCCCCGGTTCATCTTCGACTGAAGGATGGTGCCGTTGAACACCATGAACCTCCCATCGCCGTAATCCGCATCCCACAAGAGCGGGGTATCATTGGTCGTTGTAGCATGCACCCGGCAATTTCCGTCCAAAATAAGAGATAATGCGGAGTTGCTCAGAAAATCGTCGATAAACCGGTCCCCTGCTGCACGGAACAGTACATTCGTGTGAAAGAACACCTCCTTGGACGTATAGGGCAGTCCGAAGGAGGTAATACCCAGCTTACGGTAGATCTCATATAAGGTGTCCTCCACCTCAGGCCGCATGGCGAAAAATACATGTCCTCCCTCGAACACGTAGTTCTCCAGCGACTTCAACCCCGTAATTCTGCCCCAATCCGACGTCGTGACGATCGCAGAGCGGTAGCTTGGCGGTACGGGATCGGGAACAGACCGGATGTCCACGGCGTCATACGTTTTCTTCATATAATGAAGAACTTGGACCACATTCTCCTTCAGCTGGTTACTGACCTCATCCTCTGGATTATAGACCAGGAGGAACTTGTCCGGTTCATAGCCTTCCGGCATCCCTGCTGTGGGCTCCGACATGCGGGTCACCGCCTCCAGATCATTCACCGTCTGGTTCGAGATTCGGAAGATCAGCTGCGAACGCATAACCTGCTGCACGATTCCGAGTAGGACTACAAAAGCTACGATTATAATCATATTTCTGCGTGGATTGCCATGGATGTTCATATCGCTTTTTCACCTTTAGACCAGTTCCGGATCGACTGCAGAGCTTGCGGTGACAGCTTGTGAAAAGCTCCTTTAAGCCGGGCAACGGTCTCCTGCAGCATAGGATAATTCCGGACAGAATAGTATATTTTCATCTCCAGGATATAAGGCATCTCACTGTTGGGATGATGCTGCAGGAAAGTTTTGCAGAGCGTTCTTGCCTCATCATACTCTCCAAGCTCCATCTCGCACTGAATCTTCTCTACGAAGAAATCATGCTGGTCCGGGTAAGTCGAGATAATCCGTTCCAACAGGTGAGAGTACAAATACCGGTACTTTTGCAAGGAGCGCTGGTCCAAGAAGCCGCTCTCCGTATATCTCTTCAACGCATGGGCATACGTTGACAGCACTTCCAGTCCTTTATCGCCTTGTCCGTAAGCTTCGGAGCTGGCCTGCATAGCCAGCTGCAGCTTCCGTTTCAACTCCAACACAGCGGTGGCGGCATAGTGCGATGTTTCCGTATCATCATTTTTGACCGCTAATTCCAGGATCTGCAGATCCTTAATGGCTTCGTCCTTCAAGGCATCGATGAGCTTTCTCCGCTTCGTTTCCTTATCATTAAGAAGCAGAACTTCCTCCAGAGGGACGATGTTCATCTCCTTCTCCAGATCGATTCGCCGATATATGCAGGATTGCTGCACCCATTCAACCCCGTCCACCATCGTCGGCACCTCAATCGTCCCTGCTTCATCCTTTTTGGAGAAATGGGAGATTCCCAGGAAGATGAAGCCGGCAACCGGCATGAACAGGACCCACAAAAAGCGAATCACCGCTTGCTGCCGGTTGGTCTTCAGCCAGGAGTAGAAGCAGCAGCAGCAGAATACCGCATAAATGAGGCCAGCGCTAAGCATACAGCGCCTCTCCCTCCTCCCGGACGATGGTGGCTTCAATCCCGGCGGCCTTCAACCGGTCAATAACCTTATAGGAATCCTGCTCCTCCGTATTGGACAGAATGATGCAGACTTCTCCATTCAGATTCAACCCGGCATAATCGGTCGTCCGAATAGCCGACAGCATGCGGTTCCATTGCAGCCTGGTCTGTCCCCGGCTGTACCGGACCCGCAGCAGCGTAAACTCATTTCTCCCCTTGCTCTTCGCAAGCCGCTTCACTTCCAGAATCTTCTCAAAGTGTTCGGGCTTCAAGACCGAGGTACCCTCGAAATATCTCTGCGGATAAGCGGCTTTGACATAACGGTAGGATCGAGTCAAGGAGTCGGAGATCAATTCGGCCGCAACCTGGAACATATTCTGATAGAATAGTGTGAACTGTTCATAAGGCATCTTGTGAATGGATACAAGGGCGACCACTTCATTATCGCATTGGATGGGTGCAATATAGAGGGGAAGAAGCGGATCCAGATTCCGGTTGACATGCATCGTCTTATTCATAATAATATCATCAAGAATAGGCTGTTCTTTCAGACTTAAGGAATTCGGCAGTTCAAACTCCAGCTTGGTGGATTTGGTCATAAGTCTCAAGTAGCTTGTTTTCTTGTCCAAGACATAGATGGAGATTTCGTCCGTCTTCATGACCCTTTCAAGCACGGTCAGCGCACCGTGAAGGACGTCTTCAGGCTCCAAGGAGTCCAGTTCTTTGGCAATGGCGTGCATCTTGCCGAAGCTGTCCTCTGTATTGATGATCTGAGTCTGAAGCTGATCCTTCACGAGCCTGGTCTCCGTGTAGACCTCGTTCAGAAAGTCGTACTTCTCCTGTACCAGCTGCATCTCCGTTTCCTTGTGGATGACCTCCCGGTTCTTCCGGTCAATGGCATAGCCGACGATAACACCGACAAAGATGTAGATGGCGATCTGCGACAGCACATCCGTATCATAGAACATGGAGATCCACTCACGGCCGTCCGCCAGGCTTAACCCGACATATAAGCCGGAAGCCCCCAGGATCGAGAGGATCGATTGTCTGGTCCCGTACATAACTCCCATGAGAATGATGTAGATCATTTTGTAGTCCAGCATGCTGGTGTATAGATGGTCTTTGGTGCCCCAGGACAATGCGGCCGTAATGGCAAAAGCAGTCACATTTTCAACATAAGGGAGCACTTTTTTTGCTATTTTTTTCAGACGAGTGAACTGCTTTCGGTTATTGGGCTTTTTTTTTTCCTGCCGGGTGGCACTAAACCACCTGAACGTTTTATTGATTCCTTCTTCTATAGTGTACATCGGTACCCAATCCAGAGCCCGCTTGATCCGTGTATTGTCCAGGCTCGACCGGACGATATCTCCGGGGCGGGAAGGACGGTAGTGAACCCCGACCAGAGGTTGCAGCTTGTCCAGAATTTCGATCAGCCGGTTAACGGTGGTTTCCGTATTCGTAGACAGATTGTAGACGCCCGTGATATCCGATTCCGACGCCCGGTAGATGGCATCGGCCAGGTCCTCTACGTAGATAAAATCGCGGGACTGCTCACCGTCACCGAAGACATGCAGTTCCTGGTTATTCATCGCTCTCTCCATAAAGATGGAGACGACGCCGCCCTCACCGACGGTACCTTGTCTCGGACCATAGACATTGGAGAATCGAAGACACAAGGTCTGGAGATCGTAGATTTCCTTCCACTTCCTACAGTACAGCTCCCCCACCCACTTGTTAATTCCGTAGGGTGACATGGGATCGCATGCTTCTGCTTCCAGCAGAGGAGCGTTGTCATTCATTCCGTACACCGCTGCAGAAGAAGCGAAGATGAATTTTTTCACCTTATATTTCTCCGAGAGCTGGAGCATGCTTGCCAATCCCAGGACATTGGACTTCGTGTCCAGGTACGGATTTTCCAAGGAATGAACCACGTTGATCTGTGCAGCCAGGTGAATGACCAGATCAAACTTGTGGCTCTTGAACAGCTCCTCGCACTTGTTATCCTCTACATTCAACCGGTAGAACTTATGGGGAATCTGCAGGTTATCCGGATTGCCCGTCGACAGGTTATCGATGATGTATATCTGATGTCCTTCCTTGTGGAACCGTTCTGCTACAAACGATCCGATAAAACCGTAGCCACCTGTAATTAGAACCCTCACGTTGTCTCTCCTCCATGATTACCCAAATTTCAGCAAAAAAGTATAGTCCTGATTATAGGTACCCCTTTAGGCTCTCGCAATAATGCATATGATCTAAGTGTTTTGACTTAACGCAAGTGCTGTACGTCGCATGCATTCCAACCTAAGACCCAGTCCTTTGGACCGATATTCAGGGCGAACAAATTCCTGTATGGTACATTCGTAAACCTATGTCCGAAGGAGATTTTGTATGATTCGAAAGAATAACAAGGTGGGATTCATCGTGCTAGCCGGCTTAACCGCCACCGTAATCGGCGCTTCTCTATTGGGAGCGGCCGTCATCTCTGCGCAGGGGAAGCGTTCCCTGACCACATACCGGCCGCAGCCCGTTGACCGGGTATTGGCTAACCCTTATATGGGTTTTGCTCCTGATGCCAAAGGGGGACCTTATGCCTTGGAGCACCGGCTGGTATACAGCAACATCACTTGGAAGGAGCTGGAGCCCGCCAAGGGAGTGTATGATTTTGACAAATTCGAACAAGCCATCGGCTTGGACCGCTGGGCTCAACAGGGCAAGAAGCTGATTCTACGTCTGGTTCTGGATGTTCCGCGCAAAACTTCTCACATGGATATACCGGAGTGGCTGTATACGGAAATCGGGAAAGATGGGACCTGGTACGATGTGGAGATCGGCAAGGGCTTCAGTCCGAATTACATGAATCCCATTCTGATTCAGCGCCATAAGGAGCTGGTAGCCAAGCTTGGCGAGCATTATAACGGGGATAACCGGATTGCATTTGTGCAGCTGGGAAGTCTGGGGCACTGGGGGGAATGGCATACTTGGGATGGTCCGGGAGAAGTGATCCCCTTTCCCAAATCGATCGTATCGGATCAATACGTGGAGCATTATATGACTGCTTTTCCCGATAAGATGCTTCTCATGCGCCGGCCTTACGCCATCGTCAAGGAGAACAAACTGGGGCTGTTCAACGACATGTTCGGCAACCCGGAGCACACGACGGAGGGGTTCGAGAAGTGGGTGAAGAACGGCTACACCTTCTGGCTGACGGGAGAGAAGATTCCTCCGGTCCCGGACTTTTGGGTCTACGCGCCTAGCGCAGGTGAATTTGCGGATTCCTCCCAAGGGGACAAATATTTCCGTGAAAGCACATTTGCTTCCACGTTAAATCAGGCCCGAAACAGCCATGTCAGCTGGCTCGGACCTAGCGTTCCTATGGACAAGCGATATTCCACCGGTGTGAATGCCAATATCGACACGTTCCTGAAGACCATCGGATACCGTTTCCGGGTGGATACCGAAAGCCACAGCCCGGCCATTGCTCCCGGTTCTGCGCTTCCGGTTCAGATGCTCTGGGTGAACGAGGGCGTAGCCCCCTTCTATTTCCATTGGCCCGTGGAGCTGTCGCTGGTTGACACGGAAGGAAAGGTGGCCCTCTCCGCCACCACGGATGAAGACATCCGGACTTGGCTCCCGGGGAACAAGAAGATGGTCGCCAATCTGAAGATCCCCCCCGAATTTCAGGAAGGAGAGTATACCCTGTGCGTCTCCATATTGGACCCGGCTACGGCTCTTCCCGCAATTGACCTGGCGATGGACGGCAAACGGAATGACGGTAGGTATACTCTCGGTCAAGTGAACGTTAAGAAGTGAAATCGGTCTGGAACCGGATCCGGTCATAACCCGCCAGATCACTAGTCGTTGCGAAGATCACGGTTTTGGTCTGGCCCGGATTCAAGCTGTACACGGTCCCTGTAGCGGTGCCGATTCGTTCACCGGATTTGTTATAGAATACTGCTGTAAGGCCGGCCGTTCTAAGGGCCTCCTTGCCGGGGTTGCGCACATCCGCCGTTAGATTCCAGCCGTAGTCGTCCTTCACCGCTTGAACGCCGGAGACGACTACGGAATCCAGGGTGTAGACACCGTCCGTTTCCTTACCGTATCCAGGGGTAAGCACATGTACGGTTTGGGTATCCCCATCCCATTGCACCTCTGCCTGCAGCATCTCGGCTACGGCTCGAACTGGCGCATAGCTGACATCATCGATCAGCCGGATCTCGACCGGTGAAGGCTTACCATTCACCATCAGCCGGACAAGCTCCGACGCATGTGCGCCCAGCGCTCCCGTCAGTGTTGCGCCAAGGAACAATCCAATACCGGCTACCGTTACTCTCATCTTCATTTTCAATCTGATCCCATCCCTCACATTGGTGTGGCCAAGCAATATTTACCAGACCAATATAGCTTGAAGCTGAACGATGTGCAAGGGGAAATTTTGAGTCCATTCGACAATCAGGCACCAAGAGTAGCATTTGCACTATGGGTATACCCTCATTCTGCGCATAAAAGGTCGATCATAACTTTCATAAGGAACGAACTCCAGGATGCGGGAGCCTCTGAACACTTTTTACCCTTTATTTACAGGGATCCGTCTATATGAAGACTTTTCCTTCCTGAGAATAACGGATCAGAAAGGGGCAGATTTGCCCTTTTCTGATTTGCACTATGCGAATGCCATTTTTCTGTTTTTATAAAGGGTCAGACTGCTTATTTTCGACAATATTTTGTATAGTGCATAATTTTATATTATCTTCTTACCTTGGTCTTAATGAGGGCAAAATCCACCCCAAATAAAAAAAGCTTCGTCCTATTTGAACGAAGCTTCTCTTTCTTATTCCACTTCCGGATCCGATTCTACCTCTTCCTCTTCCTCCGTAACCAATCCTGCGAACAAGGCATGAACGAACTGCTCGGAATCGAATTCCTGCAGATCGGTCATCTTCTCGCCCAAGCCTACCAGTTTGACCGGAATGTTCATCTCTTGCCGGATGGCAATGACGATTCCGCCCTTCGCCGTGCTGTCAAGCTTAGTCAGCACCAGTCCCGTGACGCCGGTCTTGTCGCCGAACAGCTTGGCCTGCTGCAGGGCATTCTGCCCTGTGTTGGCGTCCAGCACCAGCAGCACCTCATGGGGCGCATCCGGGATCTCCCGCTGGATGACGCGGTAGATCTTGTTCAGCTCCTCCATCAGATTGGACTTATTCTGTAGACGGCCTGCGGTATCGCACAGGAGGATGTCCACATTCCGAGTCTTCGCCGCCTGGATGGCGTCGAACATCACCGCCGCCGGGTCAGAGCCAGCCTGCTGCTTGATGACGTCCACTCCGACGCGCTGGCCCCATACCTCCAGCTGCTCGATCGCACCGGCTCGGAACGTATCGCCGGCTGCCATCAGCACCTTTTTGCCTTCCTGCTTGAACTTGTAGCCCAGCTTACCGATGGTGGTGGTCTTGCCGACGCCGTTGACGCCGACGAACAGAATCACCGTCAGACCGGAGGGAGCCATCCGCAAGCCCACCTCTTCGTCGTCCGCGTCCAGCAGGCCGATCAGCTTCTCCGACAGAACGGGGCGAAGCGCCGCGGCATCCTCGATCTTCCGCTTCTTCACCTCGGCCCGGAGATCGTCCATCAGCTTCATGACGGTATTGATCCCGACGTCCGCGCCGATCAGAATTTCCTCCAGCTCCTCATAGAAATCCTCGTCGATCTTCTTGCGCCGCAGGATCAGCTCCTCGACCTTCTCCACGAAGGCGTCGCGGGTTTTGCTCAGGCCTTCCTTGAATTTGGTCGTAACCGCCTCAGTCTTGGTGGAAATGCTCTCTTTTAATTTGCGAAAAAAGCTCATGGCATCCTCCGATTCAGCTCTTGAAAATGAATAATCGTATTATACCCCATGAACACCGACGGAGCCAAATATCCCCTCCCGGTCAACCGGAGAACTAAGCCGAGACCGCTTCGTCCATCTCCTCCAGACGGACAGATACCAACTTGGACACTCCGCCTTCCTCCATGGTCACGCCGTAGAGTACGTCCGCTTCCTCCATAGTTCCCTTCCGGTGGGTCACGACGATAAATTGGGTGGCGTCCGAGAATTCCCGCAGGTAGCCGGCGTAGCGCGCCACATTGGCTTCATCCAGAGCCGCTTCGACCTCGTCCAAGACGCAGAACGGAACGGGCTTCACATGAAGGATCGCGAACAACAGCGCGATGGCGGTCAGAGCCCGTTCTCCGCCGGACAAGAGCTGCAGGTTCTGCGTCTTCTTGCCCGGAGGCTGTGCGATGATCTCAATTCCCGTATCGAGCGGCATGGACGGGTCTACCATGACCAGGTCCGCCCGTCCGCCGCCGAACAGCTTGGCGAAGACCACGACGAAGTGGGAGCGGATCTGGTCGAAGGTGGTCCGGAAGCGCTTGGACATCTCTTCGTCCATCTCTCGGATTACCGTATACAAGGAGGTCTTCGCCTCCAGCAGGTCCTTCTTCTGGGCGTCCAGGAACTCGTAACGCTCCTTGACGCGGGCATACTCGTCGATGGCCCCCATGTTCACCTCGCCCAAGGCGTGGATCTCCCGCTTCAGCTCACGGACCCGCAGCTGCGCAGCTGGCACGTCCTCGGGCGCCGGATACCGGGTTTTGGCCAGCTCGTAGCTGAGCTCATACTCCTCGCCCAGTTTCTTCAGGATATTCTCCAGCTCTACGTCCAGCCGGTTGGCCCGGACCTCACCCTGGTGAAGCTCCTCCTCCAC
This sequence comes from Oryzibacillus soli, assembly GCF_051594765.1. Classification (NCBI taxonomy): domain Bacteria; kingdom Bacillati; phylum Bacillota; class Bacilli; order Caryophanales; family Paenibacillaceae; genus Oryzibacillus; species Oryzibacillus soli. The sequence continues at coordinate 155,520 of NZ_JBPPGJ010000009.1, read as the reverse complement.
CTTCTTCAAGGCGACGCGCTGGTCCCGGGTATGATTCTCTTCCTCTTCCAGCTTCTTGAGCCACTCGGCCCGCTCGGCCCGCTTGAACTCGTTCTCCGCCGTAACCTGACGCTTCCGAAGGGAGAGGTCGTTCAGGAGCTCCGTCTGCTTCACGATCTCCTGCTCATTCACGCCGATGTCCCCGTCCAGCTGCCGCATCATCTCCCGGTTCACGGCCAGCTCCTGCTCAAGAGCCCCGAACTCGTTCTTCAGCCGCTGGGCTTGTCCCACAAGAGACTCCTGCTCCTGAGTGACGGAGGCCGCCTGCACCTTCAACTCGGTCAGCTGAGACACCAGCTCATCCTTGGCCGACTCGCTGGCCTTGCGGAACAGCTCGGCCTCCCGGATAGCGTCCTGCAGCTCCTTCTCCAGTCGCTCCAGCTCCGCCGCTTCCTGCAGAGCCTTCATCTTGCGAATCTCGTAATCCGCCGCTTCCACCGTCAAGGCTTCCCCATCCTGGGAATAGACCGAGAGCTGCTCCGTCGCGTTGTTCCATTCCTTCTCCAACGGCGCCACCTCGGCGGCATACCGCTGTTCTTCGCCCCGCTTGGCTTCGCCGATCTGCCGGAGCTCCTCCAGCTTATCGTTGTCGTGGACCAGCTCCACCTTCATGGTCTGGGCTTTGCGCTTCAGATCGTTCAGCTGGGCGATGGAGGTCTTGATCTCCTGGTCCAGCTCCTCGATCTGGCGCTGGCGGCCCAGCAGGTTAGAGCTCTTCTTCTGCTGGCTGCCTCCCGTCATGGAGCCGCCCGGATTTACCACGTCGCCCTCCAGGGTGACCACACGGTACCGGTATTGGCAGCGGGCGGCGATCCGGTTGGCATCCTCCAGACGGTCCGCCACGATGACGTTGCCAAGCAGACTGCCTACGATATCCTTGTAGACCGGCGCGAACTGCACCAGGTCCACTGCCAAGCCCACGAAGCCATCCATGCCTGCGACGGAACGGGCTTCATGCTCCGGAATCGAACGAGCCCGAATGACATCCAGCGGCAAAAAGGTGGCGCGCCCGAACTGCTTGCGCTTCAGGAATGCGATGGCCTCCCGGCCGTTGGCTTCGTTCTCGACGACAATATGCTGCATGGCGCCGCCCAAGGCGGTCTCCATGGCCAGCTCCACCTCGGCGGGAACCTTCACCAGCTCCGCAACGGCGCCGTGAATGCCGCGAAGCCCGTCCTGCGGACGGTTCTTTGCCTTCAGCACTTCCTTGACGCCGTGCATGAAGCCGTCATAATCATTCTGCATCTCGCGCATGGTGTCCCGGCGGGAGGTCAGAGCGTCAAGCTTCTGCTCCCACTTGCGGACGGCACCCTGGACCTCCTCCAGGAGCCCCTGCTTGCTCCGCATGGATTGCGTGAGCTCCAGGAACTGCTGACGGAGAGTCTCCGACTCCATCCGCGCTTCCAGGAGCTTGCGATCCAGCTCCTCCTTGCGGGAGGCCAGCTCCTGCAGCTGGGCCGTCCACTTCACCCGCTCGTCCTCCAGCCGCACGCCCCGGCGGGAGAGTGTCTCGATCTGCTGCTCCGCGTAGCGGGCCTCGTTGCGGACCTGGGCCAGCCGGTTCAGCGTATCCAGGAGCTCGCCCTTCAGGCGCTCCTCCTCGTCGCTCCGGGTGCCGCCCTCCACGCCCAGCAGCTTCTCCTCCTCCGCCTTCAATGCCGCCTTGCACTCCGCCAAGCGTTCCCGCACTACGGCGATCCGGTCATTGCATTCCGCCAGCTCCGTCTGCTTGTCCGCCAGACGCTTCTCCTGGGAACCCACCACCTGCTCCATCTGGAGCCGGTTGGAGCTTAAGTTTTTGCGGCGTTCGCGGAGCACCTCGCCCTGGCCTTCGCACTTCTCGAACTCCTCGCTGATCGTCAGGAGCGTCTCCTGGAGCTTCTCCAGTTCCTCGTCCAGACGGCGGGTCTCCCATCGGTGGGTCTCCAGCTGCGCATCATGGGCGCCCACCACCGTGGACAGCTCCAGCTGCTGCTTGCGAAGCTCCTCGATCCGGTTGTTCGTCTCGGTCCATTGGGAATAGATCGCGTCGATCTGGTGCACGTAGACGGAGATCTCCACCGTCTTAAGCGCTTCCCGAAGCTCCTTGAACCGGTACGCCTTGCGGGACTGCTCCTCCAGAGGCACGATCTGATCCTCCAGCTCCGAGACCAGATCGTGGATCCGGACCAGGTTCTGGTCCGTGTCCGCCAGCTTGCGCTCCGCTTCCTTCTTGCGGGACTTGTATTTAACGATGCCGGAGGCCTCCTCGAAGATGCCTCTCCGATCCTCCGACTTCGTGCTGAGAATCTCCTCGATGCGGCCCTGTCCGATGATGGAATAGGCTTCCTTGCCGATGCCCGTATCCATGAACAGCTCGGTAATATCCTTCAATCGACAGGACTGCTTGTTGATCAAATATTCGCTGTCCCCGCTCCGATGGACCCGGCGGGTAACCGTCACTTCGCTGTAGTCAAGCGGAAGCGCTTTATCCGAATTATCGAGTGTCAGCGACACTTCGCCGTAATTGACCGCCTTCCGGGCGTCGCTCCCCGCAAAGATGACATCCTCCATCTTTCCGCCCCGCAGAGACTTGGCGCTCTGCTCTCCCAGCACCCATCGGATGCCGTCGGAAATGTTGCTCTTGCCGCTCCCGTTGGGACCGACAACCGCGGTGATGCCTTGTACGAATTCGAGCTCCGTTTTATCGGCGAAGGACTTAAAGCCCGACAGTTCAATGCGCTTCAAAAACATGGTTATCTTTCACCTCTCCTGCAATCACAATGTCCGGGTCAGGGACGGTGTTCCGGGAAGCTCCCTATAAGGTGCCATGCCAAATGGGGGGCCGTCTGTAGCCTATTGTAACAACAACCTGGAATTATGGAAATAGGGAAAGAAGGCCGACTTACCGCCGGTCGATACCGGAAGTCGAAGCGTCTCCTCCTTTGGGGTCTTGGAAAAAGAAAACGGCCCATCGGAGCGGCATTGGCAAGCGCGCGTAGCCCGGAATGGTCCGCGGGATACATGACGTTTGTCAATAGCTCCGATATGAGCCGTTCCTCCCCCCGCCTTATCCCTGCGGGGAGGCCAGCCGTGCCAGCGCCTGGGAAGCCGCCTGCTGCTCCGCTTCCTTCTTGGAGCGGCCAGAACCCTTACCCAGCTGCCGGTCATCCATCCAGACCTCGGCCAGGAATTCCTTCTCATGTGCCGGTCCTCGCTCATCCACGATCCGGTATTCCAGGGCTCCTGCCCCTAACTGCTGGACCAACTCCTGCAGCTGGGTCTTGTAATCGACGATCTGCGGACGGCCCTCCCAGGAAATGGACGGGAACATGTGAAGCCTCAGGAACGCCTGCACCGCCTCCAAGCCCTGGTCCAGGTACAGCGCGCCGACGAAGGATTCGAACACATCCGCCAGCAGCGCGGGACGGGTCCGGCCTCCAGTCATCTCCTCCCCCTTGCCCAGCAGGACATAGTCCCCGAAGTGAAGCGCCTCGGCAAAGGTAACCAGGGATGGCTCGCATACGATCGAGGCCCGCTGCTTCGTCAGCTCGCCCTCGGTGCGGTCCGGATACTTGGCGAACAAGAACTCCGATACCGTCAACTCCAGCACGGCATCGCCCAGAAACTCCAGACGCTCGTTATCCCGGCTTACCGTCATCCGGTGCTCATTCACATAGGAGGAATGAGTGAATGCCTGCTTCAACAGCTCCGGATTGCGGAAGGCAATTCCCAGCTTTCTCTCCAGTTGTTTCAAATCGGCATGCATAGCTTCCGTTCTCCACCTCGCGTCGGATCCAGGCCGGGCTCTCAAGCTGCCCTGCTCCGATCCCAAAAGTGCGTATCATTGAAAACGCAAGCGATCCCGAAAAGCAGAACCGCTTGCGCTTATCGTTTCCCTCTGATGAGAAGGCTAGACGCGCCGCCCAACCGGCGGCAGCAGCCTTAGGCCTCGTAACGCTTCAGGATGATCGTCGCGTTATGGCCGCCGAATCCGAAGGAGTTGGACATGGCTACCTCTACATCGGCTTTGCGAGGGACATTCGGGACGTAGTCCAGATCGCACTCGGGATCCTGATTCTCCAGGTTGATGGTCGGCGGGATTATGCCGTTGACGATGGTCAAGGCGCTGATGACCGCTTCCACGCCGCCTGCGGCACCCAGCAGGTGCCCCGTCATGGACTTGGTGGAGCTAACCGGCAGCTTATAGGCGTAGTCGCCGAACACCGTCTTGACCGCAGCGGTCTCCGACTTGTCACCTGCACCGGTAGAGGTTCCGTGGGCATTGATATAATCGATATCCGTCGGTTCCAGCCCTGCGTCCTTAATGGCCTTGACCATACAGCGTGCAGCGCCTTCCCCACCCGGAGCCGGGTCAGTCATATGATGGGCGTCGGCGCTCATGCCGTAGCCGACCACCTCCGCATAGATGCGGGCCCCACGCTTCAGAGCATGCTCCAGGGATTCCAGAATCAGAACACCGGAGCCTTCGCCCATTACGAAGCCGTCGCGGTCCACATCGAAGGGACGGCTGGCGCGATGCGGCTCGTCGTTGCGGGTGGACATGGCACGCAAAGCGCAGAACCCAGCCATGCCGATCGGAGCGATCGTCGCTTCGGCGCCGCCGCAGATCATCACGTCCGCTTCGCCGTTCTTGATGATGCGGAAGCTGTCGCCGATGGAGTGGGTGCCCGTGGCGCAGGCGGTGACCGCCGTGCTGTTAGGCCCCTTGGCGCCGGTGGTCATGGAGATCTGGCCGGAGGCCATATTCGCGATCATCATCGGGATGAAGAACGGGCTGACCCGCTTCGGTCCCTTCTCCAGAAGGATGCGGTGCTGCTCCTCCCACGTGATCAGACCGCCGATGCCGGAGCCGACGTAGACGCCGATCCGTTCCGGATCCATATTCTCGCCAATGGTAATGCCGGCGTCCTTCAGGGCGGCCTGGCTGGTCACTACGGCGAACTGGACGAAGCGGTCCATCCGGCGGGCTTCCTTCTTATCCATATAGTCTTCGGGGTTAAAATCCTTGATGGCGGCGGCGATCTTGGTGGTGTATTCGCTGGTATCGAAGCTTTCGATTAGCGATACTCCGGACTTGCCCTCCATCAGGTTGCCCCAGAAGGTCTCGAGATCCCGGCCAAGCGCCGTCATAACTCCCATACCTGTCACTACAACTCGTTGCGTCAAAAGGACCACCTCTATCTTCTAAAGCGTTATTGTATAAGAAAAAAGGCCTTCACCGGCATCCTATGAGCCATACCCGGAGCACATGCTGCCGGCGGATATGAAGATCCTGTAAAGCCAAAGTTCCCGATGAACGAGGACAAGTCCCGTTGTCATAGAACGAACGGGACTTGGAGAATCATTTACGCATGAGATTTTATGTATTCAACAACTTCTCCCACAGACGTAATCTTTTCTGCATCCTCATCGGAAATCTCAAGATCGAACTCGTCTTCGAGCTCCATCACCAATTCTACAACATCGAGAGAATCAGCGCCCAAGTCATCTTTGAAAGACGCTTCGAGGGTTACTTCCGCCTCATCTACGCCTAAGCGGTCGACGACGATTCGCTTTACACGATCCAAGATATCGGACATCCGGTTCACCTCCTCCATGGTATTATACGAGAATTATGTTCAAAATACCATATCCCGCTAAAAATAACTGGACAGGCCCCAATACGGGCATTTATCCCATGTACATACCGCCGTCCACATGCAGGGTCTGACCCGTGATGTAAGAGGCGTCGTCGGATGCCAGGAAGCGCACGGCCCGGGCAATATCCTCCGGCTGGCCCATCTTGGCCAGCGGAATCTGAGGCAGCAGGGCGGCCTTCTGGTCCTCCGACAGCTTGTCGGTCATATCCGTGGCGATGAAGCCCGGAGCCACCGCGTTTACGGTGATCCCGCGGGAGGCCAGCTCCTTGGCGGCAGCCTTCGTCAGGCCGATGACGCCGGCCTTGGCGGCCACGTAGTTGGCCTGGCCCGGGTTGCCGACGGAGCCCACCACGGAGGAGATGTTGATGATGCGGCCGGAGCGCTGCTTCATCATGGGGCGGGTCACTGCTTTGACACAGTTGAAGACGCCCTTCAGGTTCGTGTTGATCACCTGATCGAACTCGTCTTCCTTCATGCGCATGATCAGGTTGTCGCGGGTGATGCCCGCATTGTTCACCAGGATGTCGATACGCTCATAGGTTTCGAGCACCTGGGAAACCATAGCGTCGGCCTCCTCGGAGGAACCGACGTTGGCCTTGATCTTCATGGCGCGCCGTCCCAAGGCCTGAATGGCCAAGACGACCTCTTCGGCCGCCTGCTCGCTGCCGGCGTAGTTGACGGCCACGTCGGCGCCCGCACGGGCCAGCTCCAAAGCGATGGCCCGTCCGATGCCACGGGATGCCCCGGTGACCAGTGCAATTTTCCCCTCCAGCATAAGTAACCTCCCACATAAGTACTCCCGCCAAAGCGACCTTAAGCGCTGAAGCTTATTCCAGCTCGTTTGGCAGGGGTCCCAGATATTATAAGCTGAACCCTTCGACTGCGTCCTTGCTGTTGACGGAGATCACCTTCACGGTCTTGTCGACCTTCTTGATGAGACCCGCCAGCACGCTGCCGGAGCCGATCTCCACGAAGGTGTCCACGCCTTGGGCGATCAGCCAGGCTACGGTATCCTCCCAGAGCACGGGCGAATACACCTGCTCCACCAGTAGGCGGCGGATCTCCTCCGGCTCGGTGACGGGCCGCGCATGGACGTTGGCCACCACCGGCACGGAGGCGGTCTTCATCGCAAGCCCTTCCAGCACCCCGCCCAGCTTCTCGGCCGCCGGCTTCATGAGGGAGGAGTGGAACGGGCCGCTGACCTCCAGCGGAATGACCCGCTTGGCGCCGATCTCCTTGCCCATCTCCACCACGGCCTGCACGCCTTCCTTGGTGCCGGACACGACGATCTGGCCCGGACAGTTCACATTGGCCAGCTCTACGGCACCTACCGTGCCCGAGATCTTCGCGCACAGCTCCGCTAACGCACCGCGTTCGGCTCCCAGTACGGCCGCCATGGCGCCCTGTCCGCCCGGAACAGCCTGCTCCATCAGCTCGCCGCGGGCCCGTACGGTTCGCACCGCATCCTCATAGCTCAGCACGCCCGCTACGGCCAGCGCGCTGTATTCGCCCAAGCTGTGCCCGGCCACGTAATCCGGCTGTACGCCCTTCATGCGGAACGCCTCGTACAAGGCCAAGCTCGTAGTCAAGAGCGCCGGCTGGGTGTAAGCCGTCATCTTCAAGGTTTCCTCCGGCCCGCCGAAGACGATGTCCGTCAGCTTGAAGCCGAGAGCAGCGTCCGCTTCGTCGTATACCCGACGGGCGCCCTCATGAGAATCATAGACATCCTTGCCCATGCCGACGGCTTGTGCGCCTTGGCCGGGGAATACAAATGCGATTTTTCCCATCCTATGCTTGTCTCCTTAGCTCGATGTATAAGTGCTTGAATCCTGCGCAGCCGCATTACCAGCGGATGACGCTGGCTCCCCAGGTCAGACCGCCGCCGAAGCCCACCAAGACGACGCAATCGCCTTGCTTCAGCCGCCCTTCCTCGTCGGCCTCCGCCAGCGCGATCGGAATCGAGGCCGCCGACACGTTGCCGTACTTGTGGAGGTTGATCATGCACTTCTCCTCCGGCAGGTCGAGACGGTTCAGGGACGCCTGGATGATGCGGATATTAGCCTGATGGGGAACCAAGAGGTCGATGTCTCCCTTGGCGAGCCCTGCCTTGCGGAGTGCTTCCTCCGCCGCATTGCCCATAATCCGGACGGCGAACTTGAACACCTCGCTGCCGGCCATATAGATGAAATGTTTGCCCGACTGCACGGAATCTACCGAAGAGGGGCAGCGGGAACCGCCGCCGGCCAGCTTCAGGAGCTCTGCGCCGGCGCCGTCCGCCCCCAGCTCGAAGGACTGGAAGCCTCGTCCCTCCGGCACCTCGCCCAGCACCACGGCGCCCGCGCCGTCGCCGAACAGGATGCAGGTGTTGCGGTCCGTGTAGTCCGTGATCTTGGAGAGACACTCGGCTCCGATGACCAGCGCGTGCTTGTACATGCCGGTGGCGATGAAGTTCGATGCATTGGCCAGGCCGTAGATGAAGCCCGAGCAGGCTGCGGACAGATCGAAGGCAGCCGCCTTCTTGGCGCCCAGACGCTCCTGCAGCAGGCACGCTGTGGACGGGAATGCGGAATCCGGCGTAATGGTGGCCACTACGATCAGATCCAGGTCCTCCGGCGCAATACCTGCGTTCTTCAAGGCGATCAGGGAAGCCTGGTAGGCCAGGTCGGAGGAAGCCTCATGCTCCGCGGCGATGTGCCGCTCCTTCATCCCCGTGCGGGTGACGATCCACTCATCGTTCGTTTCGACCATCTTTTCCAAATCGGCGTTGGTCAGCACCTTCTCCGGCACGTATTTGCCGGTTCCCAGAATGCCTACGGGACGTAATTTCATTCGCTCTCCACTCGCTTCCCGTTCTGTATTTCCGTCGTAATGGTCCGCACCAGGTCGTTGCCGATGGCCAGCCGCGCCTGCCGGACCGCGTTCTTGATGGCGGTGGCGTCAGAGGAGCCGTGGCTCTTCAGCACCAATCCGTTCACGCCCAAGAGCGGCGCGCCTCCGTGCTCCTTGTAATCCAGCTTCTTCTTGAACCGGGAGAGTCCCGGCTTCACGATGGCGGCCGCCATCTTAGTCAGGATCGAGCGGGTGAACTCCTCCTTCAGCACACCGAAGATGGCTCCCGCCGTTCCCTCCAGCGACTTCAGCAGAATATTGCCCACGAAGCCGTCGCAGACCAGCACGTCGCACTCCGCCTGGAGCACGTCCCGCGCTTCCACATTGCCCACGAAATGAATAGGCGCCTGCTCCAGCAGCGGATAGGCCGCCTTCGTCAGCTCGTTGCCCTTCATGGCTTCCGTGCCGACGTTCAGGAGGCCGACCCTCGGCTTGGCGATGCCGTGCACCTTCTGCCGGTAGATACTGCCCATAATGGCATACTGCAGCAGGTTATCCGGGGTGGCGTCCATGTTGGCGCCCAGGTCCAGCGCCAGCACGCCCTTGCCGTCCAGCGTCGGGATCATGGGAGCCAGCGCAGGGCGCTCGATGCCTTCCATGCGGCCGACGATGAGGAGGCCGGTGGCCATCAGCGCCCCCGTGTTCCCGGCGGAGATCATGGCGTCCGCTTCCTTCTCCTTGACCAGGCGTCCGGCCACCACCATGGACGAATCCTTTTTGCGGCGGACCGCCTTCACCGGCTCGTCATCCGCCTCCACCACTTCGGCAGCGTGGCGGACCGTAAGATTGGCAGGCTTGCCTGCCAGCAGGGGGCTCAGCTTGGCCTCGTCCCCAACCAGTATGATCTCCGTGTCCTTCCATTCCCTCGCCGCCTCCAGGGCACCCTCCACCGCCGCGCGCGGCGCATGGTCTCCGCCCATGGCGTCAATCGCGATCCGCATGCTCCAGCTCCTCCCTCTCCGGGTCTAAGATGAACGCATTCGGAAGCGAGTCTCCCGAACGCTTGTCTTTGTATGAATGATAGATGAGAAAGCGGCCTTCAAAAACAGGTTCGTCCATCACGAAGCTGTGGACGTCCACCTTGGCCCTCCCCTTGGACAGGGAACGGACGTAGGCTTTGGCGATCACCCGCTCGTTCAGCCGAACGGGGCGGATGAAGCGGATATCCGCAGAAGCGGTCAGCGCCACCTCGTCGTTGATGACGGCGACGGCCAGGGAATTCGCCTGGGAGAAGATATGGTGTCCCCGGGCGATCCGGTTGCGGAGGAACACATGCTCCTCGCGGATTTCGAACATGGAGATGCCGCTCTTATCCAACTGGAGGTCGATGACCTCGCCGATGATCTCCTCGACACCCAGGGTCCGGACTTGATCATAGGACTGGGTGGCCATCGCCTTGATTCGCTCTCGAAGCTCCGGTATCCCTAGCTCCATCCGGTCCAGACGGATGGTCTGGATGCTGACGGAGAAGGTCTTGGTCAGTTCCTCGTCTGTTACGAACGGATTCTCTCTTATCAGAGCTGTCAGCCGTTCCTGGCGTTCTCGCTTCGGCAGCCGTTGTATGTGAAACACCGCCTTCTTCATCGTTCCATATTGGCAGACTTGGTATTCTTCAACTATGTATAACGGCGGAATTTCTTGACAGAATCTATAGGAGCTTTTAATACCAGGTGCTAACTTGTAGTATAACGAATTTGGCTGCAAAAGAAAAGCTCCAATCCGTAAGCCCTTTCCCGCCGGAGCTTTCGTGCCGGAAAGACAAAAAACGCCCCGTCCGAAGACGGAGCGTTCCGCAAGCCGATCCAAGCCAATTACTGCTTGATGATCTCTACGCGCTTGTAGGTACCGCATACTTTACATACACGATGAGACAATTTGAACTCACCGCATTGCTCGCATTTTACCATGCCCGGGACTTCCAATTTGAAGTGAGTACGGCGCTTGTCGCGACGAGTCTTAGATACTTTCCGAAAAGGTACTGCCATGTTCCCACCTCCTTCAACGAGTTGCCACACCGAGAGCTTAAGAATCGTTACGCTTGAAAAAATCGGCCAATCCAGCCAGCCGCGGGTCGATTTTCTCCGAATTGCAGCCGCAGGCGCCGTTGTTCCGGTTGGTGCCGCAAACCGGGCAGAGCCCTTCGCAATCTTCGCGGCATACCGGCGCAAGCGGTAATGCCAGCCATACGGCTTCTTCGACGTAAGAATCCAGCTTTATGTGATCTTCCGGAATCACATGTACTTCGTCGTCCTGGTCTTCCTTGGGGACGGCTCCAGGCTGGGATGCGAATCTCTCCATGAAGGGAACGGTGATCGTTTCCTTGATGGGCTGCAAGCAGCGGGAGCACGGCATTTCGACGGGAAGCTTCAGCGTCCCCTCGACCTCCGCGACCCCTTCGCGCATCTCCGCGGTAAGTTCAGCTTGAAGCATGCCTACCGCCTTGATGTCCTCCCGATCCTCCAGGATACGGGATAAATCAAAGGTTCCCGACAAGGCCACCGGATGGCCCTTCTGCTTCAATTCCTTGATGCTCAGCATCATGATTATCACCCCAAACAAACAAAAACTATTATATCGATTTTCTTTGCATTTTGTCAACATTTTCAGGACGTGATATATTGAAAGGCAGAAACTTTTTTTGAAGAACCGGTCCTGAAGGAGGAGGAAACCATGCGTACGGTAGGGTTGATCGTGGAGTATAATCCGCTCCATAACGGCCACGCTTACCATTTCGAACAGTCGAAGCTCGAAGCCAAGGCCGACGCCTGCGTCGCCGTCATGAGCGGCCACTTCCTGCAGCGGGGCGAGCCGGCGGTCGTGGGCAAGTGGGCCCGTGCGGAGATGGCCCTGCGCATGGGGGCCGATCTCGTCCTTGAGCTCCCCGTCGCTTATTCCAGCCAGCCCGCTGAGTGGTTCGCGTACGGAGCCGTCCGCCTGCTGGATGCGACCGGCGTGGTGGACGCCCTCTGCTTCGGCAGCGAGGACGGCCGGATCGGGCCTATCGCCTCCCAAGCGGAGCGGCTCTACCGGGAGCCGGAGGGCTTCCGGGACCGCCTCATGCGGGAGCTCAAGAGGGGCGTCAGCTATCCGGCCGCCTATGCCGCGGCGGCGGAGGCCGACGGGAAGGAACAGGCCAGCGGAGCGGGTGCGCACCCGGACGTCGCGGAGGAAGAAGACGGGCTTCGGCTGGATCAGCCCAACAATATCCTGGGCCTCCACTATCTCCTAGCCCTCCGCCGCATCAACAGCTCCATCGTCCCGCTGACCATTACGCGTACCAAAGCCGGTTATCATGACACCGGCCTCCGGGACGCGTCCATTGCCAGCGCCACGGCCATCCGGAAGCTCATCATCGGCGAGGAGAATACTTCTTTCGACGGCGTTACAGATCCGCTGCAGGGGATCGAACCCTATGTGCCGGGCTTCACCGTGGACATCCTCCGGCGGGAATTCGCCGCCGGGCGCGGACCTATCGGCTGGGAACGCTTCGCCGGCCCGCTGTTCGCCCAGCTCCTGGGTCGTTCCCCCGGGGAGCTGTCCACGCTCTGCGAAGTCACAGAGGGCCTGGAGCATCGGATCAAGCGGATGCTCCGCGAATTCCCCACCGGCTCCGCCAGCCCCGTAGAGGACCTGCTGGAGCGCCTGAAGACCAAGCGCTACACCCGGGCCAAGCTCCAGCGGACACTCCTTAGAATTCTACTCCAGCATCCAAAACATGAGCTGACCCGCCAAAAATTATCGGAGGGTCCCGGCTACCTCCGGGTGCTGGGCTTCAATGATACGGGACGGGCCCTCCTGAAGCGCATGAAGCAAAAGGCGGCCCTCCCCGTCGTCACGCGTGTGGGACAGGATGTGCCGCCGTTCCTGGATATGGATATCCGGGCTACCTCCGTCTACAGCCTGGCTTACCGCAGCCAGACCCCGGACGAGTGGCTCCGGGACTACTATCAGGCGCCGCTGCAGGTGTGAAGGCCTCCAGCCGTGTCAGACGCATACGGGGGCGTTCCAAGCGGACTGCCTGTTCCGTCGCCCCAGTCCGCACGATCCCAGGTCAGCACCTTAAGGCTTGGGCGTCTTCGCTTTAGGCGGCAGCTTCTCCAGGAATGCTACCGCCTCCTTGAGGCTGCCCACCGGCACTACCTTCATGGAGGTGCCCAGCTTCTTGGCCTCCGCCAGCGCCTCCGAGGCGTTCGGCACCGGCTGGGGAGCGTTGGGTCCCGTCTCCTGGGACACCCAATCCTTGGGCGCCAAGAAGAAGTCGGCCCCTTCCCGAGCCGCTGCCGCCACCTTATGACGGATGCCCCCAATGACGCCGACAGTGCCATCCGCCTCGATGGTGCCCGTCCCGGCGATGGTGTACCCCTTGGTCAGATCGTCCGGCGTCAGCCGGCCGTAGGCCTCCAGGGCGAACATCAGCCCGGCGGACGGTCCGCCGATCTCCCCCGCCTGAATGGCGACCCGCTTGCCGGACTGCTCCGGCTCCACCCGTTGAAGGTCAGCGGTCGTCACCCCGATGCCGAGCTTCCCCTCCGCCTGTCCGCCACCGCCAGGCAGCGCCTTCAGCGTAAACTCCGCCTCCATCTCCACGCCGGCCCGCTTGTATTCTACTTGGACGGAATCGCCGGGCCGCTTGACTGCGAAGGCTCGGGTCAGATCCCCGGTGGTTCGTACCTCCGCTCCGCCGGCCCGAACCAGAAGATCTCCGGCGGCCAGGATGCCGTGGGCCGGATAACCCGGGTCGGTGCGCAACACGGTTACGCCCGCCCCTTCTATGCGGTAACGGATGCCCGCCTGACGGTAGGCCGCCTGCACCGCGTTCGCCTGCGACGTCAGCATGATGTAGTGCTGGCGCTCGTCGTACTCCTCCATGGTCTCGCCGTTCTGGCGGACCTCGTCGATCTTCCGAACGTCGAAGTTACGAAGCTCCGCCTCCGCCAGCTTCAGTAGATTCGTCCGGCTGACGCCCACGGTGGTCAGAAGCAGCTTGCCCGACTCCGGATAGCCCCCATCCCCCACCGTCACCATGTCCCGGATGCTCTCGGCGGTGCCGGGCTGGAAGACGTAATAGGGGAGCTCTACGAAGACGGCGCCGTAGACGAAGACCATCGCCAACATGGCGGACACCACGGTCCGTGCCGAGAAGACGGTCCGGCTCCGGTCGATCACCTTCATACAACTCCCCCTTCCAAGATCTCCGCAATAATGCAGATTCGCTACAATTCGTATCCATTCCTTTTCACTGACCCGGATCCCGCCTCTCATCCGCTCTTCGCAGCCAAGCAGGCTTGGTCTAATTCACGCCGACACCGCGTAGACATGGTACAAACCTATGAATCGGACGGTGGTTTTATGCTGCGCAGATGGCTGCGGCTTCGGAGCAGATCCTTCACCCTGTTGTTCGGCCTGTTGGCAGCCGGCTTCGTCATCACGATCATCACCTATCCCGACCAGGCCTTCCAGGCTTCGCTGCAGGGGCTTAAGCTGTGGTGGGACCAGGTCTTCCCCGCCCTGCTGCCGGTGCTCGTCATCACCGAACTCTTATTGGGCTTCGGCATGGTCCATGCGCTGGGCGTCCTTCTCGAGCCCCTCATGCGCCTCGTATTCCGCCTGCCGGGACCGGCCGGCTGGGCCATGGCGGCCGGCATGATCGGCGGCTATCCGCTGGGAGCGGACGCCACCGCCAAGCTCCGCAAGCGGAGTGACATCGGTCTGGCCGAAGGACAGCGGCTCCTCGCCCTGAGCCATATATGCAATCCGATGTTCATTGTGGGCGTCGTGGGAGCCGGGTTCCTGCGCAGTCCGGAGGCGGGCGCCGCACTGGCCATCCTGCATGTCGCCGCCGCAGCGGCAGCGGCCCTGATTCAGCGCGGGTACTCCCCGGATGCGCGAAAACGCAAGGGATCGTCCCTAGAGGGGAACGCCCAAGTCCTATTACCTCCGCCCGCAGGAGGCTGGAGCTCCCGGATGTACCGGGCGATGTCCATGGCCCACCGGGAAGACGGGCGGGCGTTCGGCAAGCTCCTGGGAGACGCCGTCACCAACGCCATCCAAGCCTTGATGATGGTTGGCGGCCTCATGATGATCTTCTCCGTCGCTATCCGCCTGATCGACATCCGGTTCGGCGGAGCTGCCGTCACGCCTTGGCTGACGCGCCTGCTGCCCGGCCTCCTGGAGCCCCATCTGGGCGCCTATGCCGTCAGCGGCATTACGGGCTGGATTCCGGCCTTCCAAGCCGCCTGTATCGGGGCTGTGCTGGCCTGGAGCGGCCTGTCCCTGCATGCGCAGGTCATGGCCTTCGCCCGCAGCACGGGACTCCGCTACGGCCCCTTCCTCCGCTTCCGGCTTCTGCACGCGGCCACCGCCTTCGTCCTGACTCTGGCAGCATGGCAACCGCTAGGCCGGCTTCTCACCGGCACCGAGACCGTCTTCTCTCCCGAAGGCGGCTGGTCCCGGCTCCCCGCCGAGCTCCCCGGCGGATGGAATATCCGGGAGGCCGCCGCCTTGTGGGGCGGCACCCTTACCCTGCTCGTGCTGGTGCTGGCCCTGATGCTCCTGCTCTCCCTCCTGATCCGCCTGCTGGAGAGAACGGCGGGCCGGGAGCCCCGGTCCTGACGGCGGCCGGTCAGCCGTTAAATTTCTTCCTGAGTGCCGTCTCCACCGCTTCCGGCACCAGATCGCTGATCGGCCCGCCGAACATGGAGATCTGCTTTACGATGCTGGAGCTCAGGTAGGAGTACTGGGTGCTGGACATCATGAAGAACGTCTCGATCTTATCCGACAGCTTCCGGTTGACGGAGGCCATCTGAAGCTCATACTCGAAGTCCGAAACCGCCCTCAGTCCTTTGACGATGACATGGGCGTTTTTTTTCTGAATATAATTGACCAAAAGGTCCTCGAAGCCGTCTACTTCCACGTTAGGAATGTCCTTCGTCACCTCGACGAGCAGGTCCATGCGCTCCTGGATGCTGAACAGGGGGGATTTGCTGGCGTTCTTCAGCACAGCGACGATCACCTTGTCGAAGACCTCCGACGCGCGGTGGATGATATCCAAGTGACCGTAAGTCACCGGGTCGAAGCTTCCCGGACACACGGCAATGGTGGGTTCGTGGCTTAATCGTTTCATGGGGCGACAGCTCCTTCGTCTTGTTCTAGTGCGTAATCGTAGATGGCGACAGCCGTTTCCCCGTAAACCGCTAGGCGACGGCATTCAAACGGGCCGAATCGCTCCGGGTACCGGTGCTCTGCATCATGCTCCACCAGGACGACGGCGCCGGGCTCCAGCAGGCCGAGCTCGTGCATCTCTTCCATCAGCTTGTCCACGTTCTTCAGGCGGTAAGGGGGGTCCAGGAACACCCAGCCGAAGCGGGCTTCCCGCTTGGCCAGCGCTTTCAGCGCCCGTCCTGCTTCATTGCGGTACACCTCCGCCCGGTCGGCGAATCCGCAAGCCTTCAGATTGTCGCGGACCACCTCGATGCTCTTCGGCTCCATGTCGATGAAGACCGCACGCTCCACGCCGCGGCTCAGCGCCTCGATGCCGAGGCCGCCGGTGCCGGCGAACAGATCCAGTACGGAACCTCCGTCGAAATAGGGGCCGATCATGCTGAAGATGGCTTCCTTCACCTTATCGGTGGTGGGCCTGGTGCCCATGCCGGGCACCGCTTTGAGCGGCCGGCCCTTGGCCTTGCCAGATATCACTCTCATCGTTGTCTCTTCACCCGCTCCATTCGTTCCATCGTTGCCTATAGTATCACATTCCCGGAGAATTTCTCAAAATATTTCAAGGACGATGTATATTTTATCCAAAACGGGGGATCATGAAGATATCGGCGTCGAAGGATGCCGTAGACAACCAGGAAGAAGACTTATTTTCCCCAATAACTCTTCGTCCGGTTTCTCCTCTCCCATGAAGGGGCCCCGCGAGGGGCTCCGAACTATTAAACCCGCAGCCCTCGAGGACGCGGGTTCTTTTTTTCCATTGTATGCATTCTCAGGGCTTCCCCTTAGTTGTATAATGGAAGAAAACTGGATAAGGAAGCGAAAAGATGAAAAAGTACATAGTTGGGGGACTAGCTGGTTTTACTCTTGCCACAGCCCTTTCGGCACATGCCGAGATTTCCAGTATATTGGGCAAACCTGTATCTGCTTTGTATAACGTTTCAGTCAATGGTAATAGTCTGGATGTCCCAGCAATTATGGTCGATGATCGAACATTCTTGCCTGTCAGGGCTTTCGGTGAAGCTACTGGATATACAGTCTCTTTCGATGAACGACTTGGGGTTATGATGACCAAGGTACAGCCTTCACCAACACCAACACATGCACCTGCATCTACACCTGTATCATCCCCAGCCCCCAGCCCGGGGCAAACTGTATCAAAGGAAGAGAAGATCGCCAAATTACTGGAAAAAATAAAGTATAATTACTCTATGATTACTGCTACACAAAGAGCTATGGAAATTGATCTTACTGAAGAGTTCTTTCATGCAGGAAATCGAAAAATAACTGAATATCAGAACGAAATTGCTCAATATCAAAAAGAGCTTGGCGAACTCACAAACCAACCTTGAATGACAGACACCGCCCTTTCCAGTCCGCACCGCCGGTGCTAAAATCGAACTAAATCTTCTTGGAGGGGTTGTAAGCATGCGCGTGCACGACATCACCATTGCTGCCGATTTCACTTCCGATGACCTGAAGCGGATCTCCCTGAATGCCGGACGGTTCCACTCCGATATCATCCTGAAGGTCAAGGAGGCCACCATCGATGTGAAGAGCCTCCTGGGCATGATGCTGTTTCCGCTGAAGAAGGGCACCGTCGTCACCATTCAGACCAAGGGCAAGGACGAGGAGGAGGCGCTGGATTACATGTGTGAAAATATGGAGAGCTGACCTGCCGGCCAGCTCCCTACCGTTTGGGCCTTCGGGAATCGAAGGCCTTTTTGGCGTCGAACAGCGGCGCCAGCCGGGCCCCTTGGGTCCGCAGCGCCACCCCGTCCACGTGCCGCCGGTCCATCTCGACGGCGCTCCCGTCCGCCTTCAGATAAGGGGATGGCCCCACGCCGCAGAAGAAGCGGAAGCCCGCCTCGGCGAGAATCCTGAACTTCGGGTCCCCATGGGACAACCGGGAGCCGTACGGGTAGATGTAGACTGGCGTCGGACCGGTAAGCGGCTCCACCTCCCGCTTCCACCGGGCGGTATCCTGCGCGAGCCGGGCGGCATCGGCCTTGGCGGCGTCCGGATGGCCCCAGCTGTGGGAAGCGAAGCTCCACCCCGTGTCCTTCAGACGGGCGACGACGCGGAGGGCGGCGGCTTTTTCCGATTCGTAGCCGGGGGCATCCGTCAGGTCCGTCCGGTAGCCGAGCAGGCCTTCGTACCCCGTTACCGCCAGCACCCCCTTGGCCCCCTCGAAGGAGAAGTCCGGGTGCTCTTCCACGAACGCATCGACCAGGGGCACCAGCTCATCCTCCCGGCTCACCCGCTCCCGGCCGGCCCCGTCCACGGAATACGCCGCCGTGCGTCCCTCTTCGTCCAGCACCAGCTTGTAAGCATTTCCGTTCTGACGCATGTAGGTGTAATAATTCAGATCGTCGACTGACAGCACCAGCGGCTTTTTGCCGTCCGGCAGCCGGAGCTTCCGAAGACGGAGTACGTTCTCCGTACCGCCGTCCCCGTCCCCGGGGACCTCCTCATACAGCGAGCGGATATCCACCAGCAGATACCCGTTGGCGTACAGGTCGGACAGAATGGACTTGAATTCCGGCACCGTGACGAACCAATCATCATAGCCTGCCGACATCCGGTCCCCGTCGAAGGCCCGTTCCGGATACACGACCAACGGGTGAAAAAAGATGTGCTCCACCGGACCGTCGTACGCCACAAGTGGAATGGCAGGCGCAGATGCGGCTGGCTGCGGCTCTGAATGGAGAGCGGCCGGAGACGGAGCCGGAATAGCGACGCCTTCGGATATACGGTCCGGCTGCGTCTCCTGCGCCGCTCCCCGCTCCCCGTCGAGGGCGACCCCCGACGTTCCGGCTTCGTGCCCGGCCGGAACCCCCTCCGTGCGGCCGGTCTGGACCGGGTCCGCCGATGCCTCCGCACCTCCTCCGAGACCGCTCCACCCCCAAGCGATTCCAGCCGCCGCCGCAACGGCGGCCAACGTCAGCCCCATACCTGCCCATACCTTTCCCATCGTGCACCACCATCCTTTTCCTCTGCAGATTAGACGATGACAGCATCCAACGGGTTGACAGACGCAGACCGCAATTGACCCGATACGCCGCCTTAACTCCAACGCCGGTGCTCCGGTACCGGGTTCCTCCCCCCACGCTTAAGGCGGCTCATAGCCTTATTCTCCCGCTCCCGGCGATGTACGACGAGTTAAGGCGACTCACAACCTTAACTCTGACGCCAGTGGCCCTGTGCAGGGCTTCTCCTAAGCTTAAGGCGGCTCATAGCCATATTCTCCCGCGCTCAGCTGCGAGCGCCGAGTTAAGGCGACTCACCGCCTTAACTCGGCGCAAAAAAGGACACCCTCCGCCAGGTGTCCTTCTCGCTGTATAACGTTTCATTCCCCGCCCCTACTGCATGTCCCTCTTCATCAGCTCCAGCAGGGCCGTCACCTTCAACCGCTCCAGTTCCTCGGGTGTCAGGCGGGCATTGATGGTGTTCTGCAGCTCCGTCTTCTCCGCGTCCGTCAGACCGTCGGCGGCCTTCTGGGCCAGACCCTTGATCTCGGCCAGCGAAAATTTCTTCATCAGCAGCGACAGCGCTTCATCCTTATCCATGACCTTCGCCGCCGATGCTGCCGGTGCTGCCGTACCGGACGGCTTGGCCCCGGGCGAGGCGATACCCGCTGCGGGGGTGGAAGCCGGCGATTTTCCGCCGGCCGGCTGCCCGGCGTAGATCTGCTTCACTTCCTCGGGGGTGAAGTTCTCCTCAATAGCCTTCTTGACGTCGGGGTCGTTCTTCAGCTTCTCGATCTCCGCAGGGGGCAGCATCTCGTCGGCGATCTGATCCACGATCCGGTCCGCCGCATAGCTCATCCCCCACCGGTAGACAGCGAAGACGAGGAGCAGGACTACGGCTGTTCCGATGATCCATTTTTTCATGGGAGCCCTCCTGTTTGCCTATTTACTAGAATTATAGCATGGATGCGGGAAGGGTTCATCGCCTTGCCGGAGGTTAGCGGAAGGGATAGATGTGACCGGCATCGACTGGCCTAGATGGAGCCCGTTTTCCCTGCGCCTTGTATATCCCCCCTTATAGACCGGCCCTTCCCCGAATATTATCCATAAGGAAATCCCCATAATCCCCGGGAAGGGAGGTCGAACCGGATGCCGCATCTTTTGCTTGAGGGCGCTTTGATCGTTGTGATTGTCCGCTCCGCATACAAGGCCTTCCAGCTGGCAAGCAGCAGCCATAAATCCTGGCTCGATATCGCATTCCATGCTTCCGTTGGAATCCTAGCCCTTTCCTTCTTCTGGTAACCCCGCCGGGCCCTTCAACAATGTCAAACAGCCCGGCCGCTCCCTCTTGAGGGTAGCCGGGCTGTTCGTCTTTGGCGTTACACCGCTCAGGGGCGATCCGTCGGGCCTTCCCTGCCTTTACAAAGGCCGGATGCTCCCTTATAATAATGATAAATATCATACTGGAACACCCGGAGGAGCCTGCCAATCGGTGGGCTCTTTTTGTCATTTTTTGCCTTCTCCTGACATAAGCGCCCGCCGATTGGCGGAACCTATAGCCATACCGGGCCGTCCCATGAAAACAGGAGGAGTTATGGAACAGCAAGCTCTTATCGCCATCGGATTATTTCTCATCACCTACGGCATGATCATCGCGGAGAAGATTCACCGGACCATCATCGCCATGCTGGGCGGCGTGCTCATGGTGGTGCTGGGCATCGTCGACCAGGAATCCGCTCTGCACCACATCGACTTCAACACGCTGGGACTCTTGGTGGGCATGATGATCATCGTGAACATTACGGCCGAGACGGGACTCTTCAAGTACATCGCCATCCTCGCCGCCAAAAAAGCCAACGGCGACCCCGTCCGCATTCTGGTCTTCCTGAGTCTGATCACGGCCGTGGGCTCCGCCTTCCTGGACAATGTAACAACCGTGCTCCTGATGGTGCCGGTCACGTTCAGCATAACGCGGCAGCTTCGGGTGAATCCCGTGCCTTATCTGATCACCCAGATCATGGCCTCCAACATCGGCGGCACCGCCACCCTGATCGGCGACCCGCCGAACATCATGATCGGCAGCGCCGTGAAGGAGCTGACCTTCATGGCCTTCATCACGAACCTGGCACCGATCGCCGCGGTCATCATGGCCATCCACATTCCCGTCTTTATTTGGCTCTTCCGCAAGCAGATCCGCACCACCCCGGAGCTGCAGAGAAGCATCATGCAGATGGAGGAGAAGGAGGTTCTGACGAACCGCCCTCTGCTCATCAAGAGCCTTACCGCCCTGGGCCTGACCATCCTGGGCTTCTTCCTGCACCAGCTGCTGCATCTGGAATCGGCAACCGTGGCGCTGGCCGGCGCCTTCCTGCTGCTCCTCCTGACCGGAGAGCATGCCATGGAGGAGGCCTTCGCCAAGGTGGAATGGACCACCATCTTCTTCTTCGTCGGCCTGTTCGTGCTGGTAGCGGGACTGGTGGAGACCGGCGTCATCTCCCGGATGGCTGCCGAGGCTATCGAGCTGACGG
Organism: Oryzibacillus soli; assembly: GCF_051594765.1. Taxonomy (NCBI): domain Bacteria; kingdom Bacillati; phylum Bacillota; class Bacilli; order Caryophanales; family Paenibacillaceae; genus Oryzibacillus; species Oryzibacillus soli. Next base: position 134,238 of record NZ_JBPPGJ010000009.1, on the reverse strand, counting down.
GCGGCAACGTGACCACCACGTCCATGCTGATTCTGTGGCTGTCCGCCATCGCCTCGGCCTTCCTGGACAATATTCCGTTCGTGGCGACCATGATTCCGATGATTCAGGAGATGGGCCAGATGGGCGTTTCCGACCTGGAGCCCCTCTGGTGGAGCCTGGCGCTGGGCGCCTGTCTGGGAGGCAACGGCACTCTGATCGGAGCCAGCGCCAACCTGATCGTAGCGGGCATGTCCGGCAAGGAGGGGCACCCCATCAAGTTCGTCCAGTACTTGAAGTATGGCTTTCCGCTGATGCTTCTGTCCGTCGCGCTCTCCAGCGCCTATATCTACATCCGGTATTTGATCTGAAAAAGGAGGGGTTCGCATGCGCTTAAACTACGAAGCCGACGAGGCCAAGGTGTCCATCCGGGAGCTTCCGGGAGGGACGCCGCAGGAGATCGAGCTGGAGCTCCAGTTCGCGGGAGAGCATCCCGATACGTCCGCCATGAAGCGGATCCAGCATGATTTTGAGAGCAACCGGGTCATTACCGACGCCTCCTTCTACGCTTACCATCACCACCGGTATCGCATCATCGTCCGACAGGACTATTACGAGGATCTGATCCTGGAGCTCCTTCGGCACCGGCTGATCCGAAAAGCGGAGTGGGTCTAATCCCTAGTCCCATCTGAACGGCCAAAAAACAAACGGTTGGAACAGGAGCACCTCCTGCCCAACCGTTTGTTTTTGTCTGCGGCGGCCGTCCCGGCCGTTCAAGCGGTCAGCCGCCCTCGATCACACGCCCCGTCATCGAATGGACGGTCCACGTCATGTCGGCGGTACCCGGCGCCTGCTTCAGCCGCACCCGATAGACCAGCGGAACGCCCTCCCGGCCGGGAAGATAACAAGCGTTCACTTGCGGCTCGTCTTGAATCCCCGATAGGCCGGCATGCTGCATAACCGTTTCAGCCGCCCGCTCCGGGGATAAGGCCGGATACATGGGCCGGTGCAGTCTGCGGGCCTCCAAGCCTGAGTGAAACACGCCCTCCGCCTTGACGATGACTCCAGACGGATCCAGCTCCAGCGTCAGCTGATCCCCGCATACGGGACGTCCATAGAGCAAGCGCTCCACCCGGACATGGGACCAACCCGAATCCGACCTGCTGGTCTCCGTGATCCGGGTCTCCTCCCGGACCCGCTTCAGCCCATACAGGACCTTGGCCCGTTCCAAGAAATCGTAGGCGATCCATTCGGGCGTATGCTTCGACGGCTTGGCCATCGCCCCGGTCAGCTTCGACGGCGTCCCGGCCTCCGCATTCCATTCCACCTCCACCGGATGTCCCTTCCATAAGCTCAGCTTCTGTGCGGCCCGTGCCGCCTCCTCTGGAGCCTGCCACTCCGGCCGTTCCGCCCCTAAGAGAAGTCCGAGCCCGGCAATCCATGACCACAGCACCCTGTCCCTCCACCTTCCTTCATTGAGCTGCAGGCCTGGCCGGATGTGCCGGCTGCAGCCCTCGCCTCTTCAGTGTTGCCCGGGAAGGGGCCGTCAAGACCTTCGCATTCCGTTTTTGGGCGCTGGCAATCCCGGATCCCCCTCATCTTAATGCATCCAGCTCCTCCAACAGCCGCTCCATCTCGCTGTCCGTACCGATGGAGATTCGGAGCTTGTCGGCCAATCTCGGATGCTCCAAATAACGGACATAGATGCCGCGCTCCTGTAGCAGCGTCTGAAGACGGGAGGCATCGGGCCGGCCGGGACCGGACGGAGGCGAACAGAGCACGAAGTTCGTCCATGAGGGATGGACGGTGAAGCCCCGTTCCTCCAACCGGCCGATGAAAGCTTCCCGGGTCCGGATCACCGCTTGAACCGTCTGCGCCGTGTACTCCGGGTCTGATAAGGCCGCCAAGGCCAGCTTCGCGCTGACCGCGTTCAGGTTGTACAGGTCCTTGCCCTTTTCCAGAGCTTCTACCGATTCGGGTGCCGTCAGCGCATATCCGATCCGGGCGCCGCACAAGCCGTAAGCCTTGGAGAACGTGCGGAGCACCAGCAGGTTGGGACAGATCTTCAAGAGGGCCGCCGCCGACTCCCGCTCCTTGGCATACTCCATGTAGGCCTCGTCCACCACAACCAGTCCGTGGAAGCCGTCGGCCAGCCGGCGTATCTCCTCCCGGCCGAGCAGCCGGCCTGTCGGAGCATGGGGATTGATCAGCACCACCGCATCCGCTCCGCTGGACAAGAGCCCCTCCGTATCGATCTCGAAATCCCCACCGGTGGGAACGGGCAGCACCTCCACTTGTTGGCAGACCGCCGCCGTGTGGTAATAGTCGAAGGATGGATCCGGGAGGGCCACCCGGCCCCCTGCCCCAACGAAGACCTTCATGATGAGCGAGATGATCTCGCTGGAGCCGTTGCCGCAGAACACCTGCCCCTCCGATACCCCGTAGCGGGAGGCCAGAGCGCGGCGTAGCTCCGTCGAAGCCGCATCCGGATAGCGCCGGAGCGAATCGCCGCCGGTCTCCTGCAGTGCCTTAAGGACCTTCGGTGACGGCGGATAAGGACTTTCGTTCTGATTCAGCTTAACCGAACGTTCGGGGTCTGCAGGAGCGACCCCCGCCGGATACCGGCGCATCCCGGCGATATGGGGCAAGGCCAAACTCATGACAACCACCTCCTCTCGTGATAGGATGATTGTAACGGCAATCTGACATTATCAAAATGCACAGTTCATGCAATTTTCAAATGACAGTTTAGTTCCTTGACGACCATCCATTCCCGAGAGGTGCAAAAAAAACGATGGACCTGACTCCCATCTTAGACCCTACGTCTCCCGACGCTCTATATATCCAGCTCTACCGCAGCATCCGCGGGGACATACTGGCCGGCCGGATTCCGTCCGGCGCCCGGCTGCCGTCCATCCGGAAGCTGTGCGCCCGACTGGCCCTGAGCCGGACCCCCGTCGCCCTCGCCTATGAGCAGCTGCTGGCCGAGGGATATATCGTCAGCCGTCCCCGCAGCGGCCTGTTCGTGGCGGAGCTGGAGGCTCCGGCGGACGCAGGTAAGCCGCCGGCCCGGGACCAGCAGCCTCCAGCTTCCTCCGGCGAATCGGGCCAGGCCCCGCGTCTGCGGGCGTACCATGCTCCGGCGGATGCCCGGCCCGGCATCGACTTCGGCTATGGAGCCGTGGACGTATCCGCCTTCCCGCTGACGCGCTGGAGGCGCCTGTTGAACCGCTCCTTCCGGCCGGAGCAGGCACGGACGCTGTTATACGGCGAGCTTCAGGGCGAGCGGCGGCTGCGGGAGCAGCTGGCCATTTACCTACACCAGTCCCGGGGGGTTCGCTGCACCGCTGATGACATCGTGATCGGAGCAGGAACCTACCACTCACTGGACCTGCTGTTCCAGCTTCTCGAGGGAGAGAAGCTCTGCCTGGCCACCGAGGAAGCGGTGAACGACGGGGTCCAGGCCTTATTCCGCCGTTACGGCTACACGGGCGCCAGGCTGCTGCCCCTCCCGCTGGAGGAGGACGGCATCCGCCTGGACCCTCTCGGTTCCGGCGGCGTCCGCGCCGTCTACGTGACGCCCTCCCACCAATTCCCTTACGGCATGATCCTCTCCGCCGCCAAGCGGCTCCAGCTGCTCCAGTGGGCCGCCGAGAACGGGGCCTATCTGATCGAGAACGACTATGACGGAGAGTTCCGGTACGGGGGAAGGCCGATTCCGTCCCTGCAGGGGATGGACCGGGCGGACCGGACCGTATACGTCGGCACCTTTTCCAAGGCGCTCACCCCCTCCTTCCGCTTAAGCTATATGGTGCTGCCGAAGCCGCTGCTGGCCAAATTCCGCCAAGGCGCCCACAGCTACGACCAGTTGGCTTCTCCGCTGTTCCAGGTGGCCCTGCGCCTCTTCATGGAGGAGGGGGACCTGGAGCGGCACGTCCGACGGATGAAGGGACTGTACCAACGGAAGCACGATCTGCTGCTGGAGGAGCTCCGGGCCCGGCTGGACAGGCTTGTAGAGCCGATCGGCACAGGCTCCGGCCTGCATATCCTGGCTAAGTGCCTCGGGAGCTTCAGCGAGGCCGAGCTGATCGGTCGCGCTTCAGCTCGGGGCGTCCGGGTTTACCCGGTCTCCGTCTATGCCCTGTCCCAGGGGGCTGCGCCTCCTTCTACGGTACTCCTCGGCTTCGGCGGCTTAAGCGAGGAGGATATCCGCCGGGGTGTCCGTTTGCTGGAGGAAGCCTGGATGGAGTGAGATCGCCTCGTCCCTTATTCCGGCATGCTCCGTCATCTGAGCAGACAGGGCTTTACAAACCGGACTAGCGGTGGTACTCTAGCAGAAGAATTTCAAGAATTTACCGAACGGGAGCCGGGTATGGCCGGCTGAGAGTGCAAGGGACGCTTGCAGACCGTCGAACCTGACCTGGCTCATACCAGCGTAGGAAGAGGTAAACGTTAAGCTCATGGCCGGACCGGCCGCTGCATGGGATGCTGCGCCGTCAGGTTTTCCTCATTGGGTGATCGCGCTCCTTCTTCCTCCTTCGGGCAGGAACAGGGAGCTTTTATTTTACCGGGAGGAATGGATCGCATGAGCTTCTATGAGGTGTATCAGGAACGGAAGAATATGGCCTTCGAGGATGTCTGGCGCTCAGCCGGCGCATCGGACGTGGAGAATGTTCTGGAGAAGGAGGAGCTGACCGAGGAGGACTTCCTGCTGCTGCTGTCTCCCGCTGCGGAGACCCTGCTCGAGAAAACCGCAGAACGGGCGGAGGCGGTTACCGCCCGCCACCATGGAAGGGAGATCACCCTGTTCGCCCCGCTCTATCTCTCCGACCACTGCACCAACCACTGCGTATACTGCAGCTTCAGCCATATGAACGAGTTCCACCGGCGCAAGCTGGACGTGGAACAGATCGCGGAGCAGGGTGCCTGCATCGCGGCCACCGGCGTGGACCACCTGCTGCTCTTGACCGGCGACTCTGTGAAGGAATCCCCGGTCTCCTATATCCGGGATGCCGCCCTGGCCTTAAGGGACCGCTTCTCTTGGATCGGCATCGAGATCAATGCCTTGAAGACCGAGGAATATGCCCAATTGGCAGAGGCCGGAGTCACCGGTTTGACCCTGTACCAAGAAGTGTACGACGAGAGCGTCTACCGGCAGCTTCACTTGAAGGGCCCCAAGCGCAACTACCGCTTCCGTCTGGATGCGCCGGAGAGAGGCTGCCAAGCCGGCATGCGGTCCGTCGGGATCGGCGCGCTGCTCGGGCTGAACGATTGGCGTCGGGAGGTCTTCTTCACAGGGCTGCACGCCCGCTACCTGCAGGAACGGTATCCCGGCACGGCCATCAGCCTGTCGCCGCCCCGCATGCGGCCCTTCGCCGGCAGCTTCCAGCCCCGCTCCATGGTGGGCGACCGGGAGCTGATGCAGGCGGTCATCGCCTACCGCCTCTTCCTTCCCCGCTGCGGGCTGACACTGTCCACCCGGGAGCCGGCTTGGATGCGCGACCGTCTCGTACGGATGGGCATCACCAAGATGTCCGCCGGCGTCTCCACCAGCGTGGGCGGCTATGCGGAAGAGGAGGAAGCCGGCGTACCGCAATTCCAGATCTCCGACGAACGCTCCGTCGGCGAGGTATGCGGTATGCTCCGCACACGCGGCTTCCGGCCCGTCCTCCGGGCTTGACCTTGTCCAGGGGTAGGCGACTAGCCCCAACAAAAAACAGACCTGCGGCGCACCATCTGCCGCAGGTCTATTCCGCTTTCTTACCGGAACATGCTCCACAGCTTCATCAAGTGGAACACATTCTGGGGATCGATCCGTTGCTCGAGAATATAAGCCGTAATCTGCTCCGTCTGCCGGGACGTCGGCTTCTCTCCCAGCACTTTGAAGGCCCGCGCCAAGAGCGCCTCGACGGTGTCCCGGTCCTGCAGGTCCTCCTTGGTCAAGCCGTCGGCCAGCTCCTTCAGCCGCTCCTTGCGGGCGGAGTCCTTCGCCTTCTTCTTCATCCGCTCAACCCACTCGGGGTCGATCCCGTAGCTACGGTAGCTCTGAAAGCCCATCCCGACACCTCCCGGTAAAGAATCTCCACTCTTTATCGTATGTCGGGATCCGGCGGGTTAATCCAGAGGATCGCGGCCGGCCACCTGCTCCCGGTTCAAGTAGCTGCGGAGCGGCAGAAAATCGGCAGCGGTCCAGAACCGCTCCTCACCCACCAGCGCTCCCGCATCCTCCCGGGCCAGCTCCAGCACCTCGTAATCGTTCAGAAGGTCCGCCACCTTGAACTCCGGCAGGCCGCTCTGCTTTGTGCCGAAGAAGTCGCCTGGCCCCCGCAGCTCCAGGTCCCGCCTCGCAATCTCGAAGCCATCGTTGGTTTCGGTCATGACCCGCATGCGCTCCTTGGCTACCTCGTTCTTCGGGTCGGCGATGAGGACGCAGTAGGATTGGTGCTCCCCCCGTCCGACCCGCCCCCGGAGCTGGTGCAGCTGGGACAGGCCGAACCGGACGGCGTCATAGATGACCATGATCGTCGAGTTGGGCACGTCGACGCCGACCTCGATAACCGTGGTGGAGACCAGCACCTGCACCCGGTTCTCCTTGAACGCCCCCATGACGTCCTCCTTCTCCTGAGCAGTCATTCGCCCGTGGAGCAGCCCCACCTTCAGGTCGGGAAAGGCATACGTGAGCTGCGCATGCACGTCGATGGCGTTCTGCACGTCCAGCTTCTCGGATTCTTCGATAAGCGGACAGATGACGTAAGCCTGCCGGCCCAGCTCCACCTCCCGGCGGATCAGGCCCAGAACCCGCTCCAGCTTGTCATGGGTGACGGCATAAGTCTGTATTGGCTTGCGTCCCTTCGGCAGCTCCTTCAGCGTGGTCACATCCAGATCGCCGAAGGCCGTTATGGCCAGCGTCCGGGGAATCGGAGTGGCCGTCATGGTCAGCACGTCCGGATTCATACCCTTCCGGCGGAGAACGCTCCGCTGTTCCACACCGAACCGGTGCTGCTCGTCCACCACCACCAGTCCCAGCTTCCGGAACGCGACGTCCTCCTGGATCAGGGCGTGGGTGCCCACCACAATATCGAGGAGTCCCATCTGCAGCGAGCCCAGCAGGTCCCGACGCATCCGGTCCGTCAAGCTGCCCGTCAGAAGCCCCACCTGAAGCCCGTAGGGCTCGAACAGCCTCTCCAGCGACCGCTTATGCTGCTCGGCCAGGATCTCCGTGGGCACCATCAGCGCTCCTTGGGCTCCGGCAGTTACGACGGCATATAGAGCGACTGCGGCCACTACCGTCTTGCCCGCCCCAACATCCCCCTGAAGCAGCCGATTCATGGCGAAGGGCGCTTCCAGATCTCCAAGAAGCTCCGCCACGGCCTTCTTCTGGGAATCCGTCAGCTGGAAGGGAAGCCCGCGGACAAAATCCCGGACCTTCGGCCGGTCCACCGCATGGGCAATGCCGTCCGCCCGGCTCTTATTGACCGCCCGGTAAGCCTGCACCTTGAGCTGGAACAAGAACAGCTCCTCGTAGACCATCCGCTTGCGCGCCGCTTTTCCTTCCTCCGTACCGGTAGGTTGGTGGAGGATGGCCACAGCCTGCCGCCGCGGCATCAGGTCGTACCGCTCGATCAGATTCCGAGGCAGCACCTCTTCAATCATCATCCCGAATTGCAGAAGCGCCTGCTTGATCGTCTTGCGCAGGAAGGCCTGGGTTACCCCGCCCGTTACGGAATAAACCGGCTGAAGCGTACCGGTCCGGGCCTTGGGGCCCTGAGCCGCATCCGGAAACTCCGATTCACCCACCACGATGGTCTGCCGCTTCTGCTCCCACTTGCCCGAGACGACGATTTCCCTGCCGGGCGTCAGCTTGTCCTTCATGTAATGCCGGTTAAACCAAACAGCCGTGACCAAGAAGCGATCGGCCATCAGCTTGACGGTCAACCGCGACTTGTTCCGGCCGTAGATGGCAAGGACCGGTTCTCCGTAGAGGGTCCCTTGAATCGTGATCTTCTCCCCGTCCTTCACCTCGGACAGATCTCTCAGCCGGTAGTCCTCATACCGGAACGGATAGTAGTCGAGGAGATCCCCGACGGTCGCGAGCCCCAGCGCGTTGAGCTCCTTGACCTTCTCAGGCCCGACCCCCTTGATCTCCCGAAGCGGAACGATGTGCAGCCCCGAAGCCATCAGGCCGGCACCATGAAGACCCCGAGCGTGCCGTTGCCTACATGGGCTCCGATTACGGGACCGATGGTCGTGATGAGGTGCTCCGTCACATCAAAGTGCTCCCCAAGCATCGCGCCTAGCTCTTCAGCCTGCTGTAGACAGGCCGCATGGGCGATGGTAACCCGGACAGGTCCGCTGTGCCGCTCCTTCAAGAGCTCGATAATACGGGCCACCGCCCGTTTCGAACCCCGGACCTTGTCGACGGAGGCCACCTCTCCCTCACTGTCGATGGAGAGGATCGGCTTGATGTTGAGCAGGGCGCCGAACACCGCGCTGGCCTTGCCGATGCGCCCGCCTTTGTGCAGATATTCCAAGGTATCAACCAGAAAATATAAGGACGTCTCCGAACGGAGCCGTTCGATCATGGACAGAATCTCTTCCTTTGACTGCCCTTCCCGGGCAGCCCGAGCGGCCGCCACCACCAAGAGTCCGATGCCGTACGTTGCCGACAAGGAATCCACCAGGGTGATGTCGCCTTCCTCCTCCATCATGGACTTGGCCAGATTAGCGGATTGATACGTGCCGCTGAAGGTGGAAGACAAATGAATGGAGATGATCTGCGTTCCCGGCTCCGCCGCCAGCCTCCGGTAGACCTCCAGGAAATCCATGGGGGAAGGCTGGGATGTGGTGGGCAGCGCCGGCGCTTCCGACAGCTTGCGGTAGAAGGTATCGGAGTCGATCGTGATGCTGTCCAGGTAGGTTTCATCTCCGAAATGCACCTTGAGAGGAACCATCTCGATTCCCAGCTCCTGGCGAAGCCCGTGAGGGATATCGGAAGTGCTGTCGGTTACGATTCGTATGGCGCTCATGGGTTCACCTCCTTGGCATAATAGGCTCGGAGCGGCGCTCCGAGCCCTGATGGATGATGCTATGATACCGCCTTATTCGACGGCGAACAGGTAAGCGTACAGCGGCTGGCCACCGTAATGGACCTCTACCTCGGCGTCCGGATGGGCATCCTTCAGATACTCCTCGATACTCTTGGTGTCGGACTCGCTGGCTTCTTCGCCGGTCAGAATGGTGACGATCTCGCCCCCAGATTCCAGCATGCTGTCCAGAAGATTCCGGCAGGTCTCCAGCAGGTCGCTGTTGGCTGTGACGATGGTATTATCATGGATGCCGATGAAGTCGCCTTCCTTAATCTCGATGCCGTCGATGGTCGTATCCCGGACTGCGAAGGTCACCTGCCCGGATTGGACGCTGCCGACCGCAGCCTGCATAGCCTCGGTGTTGGCGTCGGCGTCTGCATTCTCGTCGAAGGACAGCATGGCGGCCATGCCTTGGGGAACGGACTTGGTCGGAATCACGACCACGCGGCGCCCCTCCACCAGATCCACCGCCTGCTTGGCAGCCAGGATGATATTGGAATTGTTGGGCAGGATATAGACCGTTTCCGCTTCCAAGCCCATTACGGCATTGACGATGTCCTCCGTGCTCGGGTTCATGGTTTGTCCGCCGGAGATGACGGCCCCCACGCCGAGGCTGGTGAAGATCTCCTTGATCCCATCGCCCATCGCGACGGTGACGAAGCCGTAGGCGGAGGCTGCTCCCGGCACTGCGGTTCCGTTCTGGCGAGCCTCGCCTGTCAGGCTGACGTCGTCATGAAGTCCCGCGTGTACGGGAATCGGCTTCAAGGCTTCGATGTCACTGGCCGGGGCGATATACGCGTACTCATCGGAGGTCAGGATATGGGTGTGCTGGTCACGCATATTCTCGATCTTGATCTTCGACAGATCCCCGTAGTTCATGGCGATGTTCATCACATTGCCCGGATACTCCGCATGGATATGAACCTTGACCAGATCCTCGTCCGCCACCACAAGAAGGGAATCCCCGTGCTTCTCCAGCTCTGCCCGGAACTTGGGCTCTTCGAAGACAAGCCCCTTCACCTTGCCCGGCACCAGATTCACGATGAATTCCGTGCAGTAGCCGTATTCGATGTCCTCGGTCTTCAGGTGGGACTGAGCGCTCTTCGGAGCCGCTGCCTGAGCCGTCGCTGCAGGAGCCGCAACCGCTTCAGGCACCATCACCGGTGCAGCGTCCGTACGGCCCGTCAACACAGCGAGGAAGCCTTCATAGATGCACATCAGCCCCTGGCCGCCGGCATCCACGACGCCGACCTGCTTCAGAACAGGGAGCAGCTCAGGCGTGCGGGACAGAGCCAGATTGCCGGCCGACACCACTTCCCCCATCAGATCGGCAATATCCGGAAAGCGGCGTACGGAAGCAACGGCATGCTTGGCCGCTTCCTTCGAGACCGTCAGGATGGTGCCTTCCACCGGCTTCACCACCGCCTTGTAGGCGGTATCCACCCCATTCTGCAGGGCGGCGGCGAACTGCTGTGCATTCACGGACTCCAGATCATGGACAGACTTCGCGAAGCCGCGGAAGATCTGGGACAAGATAACCCCCGAATTCCCGCGGGCCCCCATGAGCAAGCCTTTGGAGAGCGCTTCTGCTGCTTTGCCGATGTGGGCATTGGGCCGCTTCTTCAGCTCCTCAACACCAGACGTCATCGTAAGATTCATGTTGGTACCCGTATCGCCGTCCGGCACCGGAAAGACATTCAGGGCGTTGACCCGGTTCACATTGGCGGTCAGTTGCGCCGCACCGGCCAAGACCATTTGATAAAAGTCAGTTCCGTTCAGTGTATTGAAGCGCTTACTCAAGAATAATTCCCCTTCCCATGGTTAACGGGCGACCCGTACCCCTTGAACAAAGATATTAACCGATTCCACTTGAAGACCCACCACGTCGTTCATGACGTACTTCACGCGGTTCTGGACGTTGTGCGCCACTTCCGAAATCTTGGTTCCGTAGCTGACAATAATGTATAGATCAATATTCAGAACGTCACCTTCGTGCCGAATCTCCACCCCGCGGCTCAGGTTCTCCCTGCCCAGCAATTCCGTGATCCCGTCCTTCAGCTGCTTGCGGGACGCCATGCCGACCAGCCCGTAGCATTCCAGAGCGGCCGATCCGGCTAAGATGGCGATGACTTCATCCGATACATGCACTTGTCCGTATTCCGTGGTTTGTTGAATGGGCATTGCCTATCAACCCCTTTTTCCGCGAGTGATAAACGTATTATGGTCCGATCCGCATGCGCCTATCATCCCGATGGTCATGCGATCCTTATTATACCGCATGTTCCATTCTTCCTCAATCGTCCCCTTCGACAAAATCCTGTAAAGAATGTCATAGGCCTCGTTCGGAGCAGAATAAAAGGCAGCGGCCGGAATTTTCCGTCCGTACTGTTTGGCAAATAGTGACCCTGCTTGTACATTATTGATTGACGGCCAACTTTTCCGTGTGTTATTATGTTATAGTATGTTTCGAAAGTGCCCAAGATTTTCATGGTCACGGATTACTCCGCAGCTTATCAGAGGAGGTGTCATAGATGTCCCGCAAATGCTTTATTACCGGCAAAGCTCCGAAAACCGGAAACAACGTGTCCCACGCCAACAACAAGACCAAGCGCACCTGGGGTGTTAACGTCCAGAAGGTACGCATCCTCGTTGACGGTAAGCCGAAGCGCGTATGGGTTAGCACCCGCGCACTGAAGTCCGGCAAAGTAACCCGCGTCTAATCGTTTCGTTCACCGAATATACGAATAGACAAAAAGCACCTTGACCGCATCCCGCGCGAGGTGCTTTTTTTTGTCCATTGGGAGTCCATCCGCCCGGTGATCCGCATGCTCTCCGGGCTTCCCGTCGCGGGAAGCTTCGGACAGCTGCCTAAATAACGCTTAGGACGGCTGGTCGGCCATTCCGGCTCCCAGGCGGGACGGCTCACGCCGGCCGCCTTAGTGTTTGCTGAAGGTACCCAGGATCGCCTTCACAAAGCCACCCAAAAACTTCGGCAGCTTGATGGTGTAAAATTTCATCCTAATCCCTCCCTCTCGCGCAAGCTACCGTCTGCACTCCGAATGGACGGGCGCAGCCGTTCCCCGCCGAATTCGATCGTGTTACAAGCCCAGAGCATGCTGTCATGGTACTATATATATTCGGTTCCGGCCAAAACGTGCCTACAAAAAGAAAAAGGGCACCGGGAGACCTGTCTCCCGTTACCCAATTTATGTCCCTGCCACTTGGAATATGTACGTCTATTCCGTGTACCTCGGATCGATATACCAGCCGTTGGCGTAAGCCAGCATGACGTAGAGCACCGGCAGCACCAGCGCCAGCAGCAGGACCAGCACGACGAACCAGATCCGCGGCTTCTTCTCCTCTTCCCGGCGGAAGAACTGAATCCCGACAAGCACGGCACCCAGCGAAAAAATGTGGCGAAACATGCCTGTGGTCAGCACGAAGATCGACATCAGAATCCCCGCGGCGAGGGTCAGCCCCCAAAACATCCATCTCCCCATACCCATGACTCCTCTCGAGACGCCTTCCTCCGCGCTCTACGGACGGGCGGCGCTCCGGATTTTGCGGATGGCCTCCGCCCGGTTCCGTTCGCCGAAAACCGCATTTCCGGCCACCAGAACATTGGCTCCCGCCTCGGCCACGGTCCGGGCCGTCGCTTCGTTCACCCCGCCGTCCACTTCGATGGGCACATGGCTAAGGCCCGCCTCGTCCAGCTTTCGCCGAAGCGCAGCAATCTTCGCCGTCACGGACGGGATATATTTCTGGCCTCCGAAGCCCGGATTTACGGTCATGAGAAGCACCAGCTCCAGATCCGGCAGCACGTAGTCCAGTACGGACAAGGGTGTGGCGGGGTTCAGCACGACACCCGGTTTAGCCCCCTGCTCGCGGATGAAGCCCAGGGTCCGGTGCAGATGCGTGCAGGCCTCCGCATGAACCGTGATGTAATCGGCGCCGGCTTGAGCGAAGGCCGGGATGTAGCGGTCCGGCTCTTCAATCATCAGATGGACGTCCAGCGGAAGCTTCGTCACCGGCCGGATGGCCTGGACCACGAGAGGCCCGATGGTGATGTTCGGCACGAAATGGCCGTCCATCACGTCCACATGGATCCAATCGGCTCCCCCCTGCTCGGCGTCCCGGATTTCCTCGCCCAGACGGGAAAAGTCCGCAGACAGAATCGAGGGTGCAATCAATAATGGCAGCAATTCTAATACCTCCGTTTCCTGTCCTTCATCTCTTCCAAGAACAGAAGATAATGTTCATACCGCGTCGCGGCCACCGAGCCCTCTGCCACCGCCTCACGCACGCGGCAGCCCGGCTCCTTGTGGTGGAGGCAGCCGCGGAACCGGCACTCCTCCGAGAGCGGGACGAATTCCCGGAATGTGGAGCCGAGCTCCTCCGGCTCCATCTCCATGAAGTCCAGCTGGCTGAAGCCCGGCGTATCCGCCACCCAGCCTCCCTCCGGAAGCGGGATCAGCTCCACATGCCGGGTCGTGTGCCGGCCGCGGCCCAGCCGCATGCTGATCTCGCCCGTCTCCAACACCAGATGGGGCATCAGCGCGTTCAGCAGGGTGGACTTGCCGACGCCGGACTGTCCTGAGAAGACGCTGATCCGGTCCTTCAAGACCTCCCGGACCTGCTCGACGCCTTCCCCTTCCTTGGCGCTGGTGATAAGAACCTTATAGCCGATGGTCTCGTAGAGCCGGTATACCGATTCCGAATCGGCTCCGGCCCCCTTCTCGCCCTCCTCCGGATTCCGGATCAGGTCCTGCTTGCTGAAGCAGATGACCGGCTCCAGACCGGAATATTCGATGTGGACCAGGAACTTGTCCAGAAGCTGAAGGTTCAGAGCCGGCTCGTCCATGGAGAACACCAATACCGCCTGTTCTACATTGGAGACCGGAGGGCGGATCAGTTCGCTGGTCCGGGGACAGATCTCCGTCACCGTGCCTTCGCCGTTCTCCGACCGCTCGAATTCCACCCGGTCGCCCACCAAGGGCGAGATGTTGCGCTTCTTGAAGATTCCCCGGGCCCGGCATTGAACAAGGCCGGCGAAACCGCCGACCTCGTCCGCCAAGACCGGTTCGTCCGGCAGTACGTAGTAATAACCGCTTAAGGCCTTGACGATCAAGCCTTCTGGCATGCGTTCTTCATCCTCCTGCGGGAGATGTGCTAGGCTTCGCGGAGCCCGACGGAGTGGGCTTCGCCGATCCGGACGGCCCCGGGGACACCTTGGCCGGCCCTGAGGACGACGGTGTCGGAGACGGCGTCTCCTTCGGCGTTGCCTTCTGCTCCAGATAATTCTGGTACGTTAGCGTTTGGGATTCCAACAGGTTGTTGTCCCGGTAGATGGCGATGGTGGCGTTCTTCTCTTTGGTCAGCGTCACCTTGACGTTGATGATCTCCGAGTTGGCAACCTCCAGGGTGTTGTATTCGTAATTGTCATACTTGGCGTCACTGATCACGATCCGGAAGATCGATGCTTTCCCTTCCCGGGCCGCCGTCAGCTTCTTGCTGTAGGTGTACTCCACCGCATCCTTCGGAGGGCCTCCGCTGATGAAGAGCTTGATTTCCACCGACGGATCGACGGATTCGCCCTTCTTCACCGGATGGGTGTCCACCACGCGTCCGGACGGCACATCAAAGCTGGGGATGACTTCCTTGCCCTTGTCGCCCGCCGCCAGCTTCAAGCCTAGTGTCAGGAGCTTGGCTTCCGCTTCGGCCGCCGTATTGCCGGCCAGATCCGGCATGATGATCCGCTCGCGGCCCTTGCTCACCGTGAAGGTGATGGTGCCCTTCACCGGGTCGAACTCCTCGTTCGGAGCCGGCTTCTGGTCCACGATGGTGTCCTCCGGCGCATCGAAGTATTTTTGGACGACCGCGATCTGGGATTCCTTGATTCCCGCCGCAAGAAGCTCCATCTTCACATCCTTGAAGAGCCGGTCCGTGTACTTGGCTATCGGCTGCTTCTCCGTGCCCTGGCTGACCCGGAGCGTGATGATCCGACCTTCCTTCACCTTGATATCCTTGGGATTCTGGCTGATGACCAGGTCCTTCTCCTTATCGCTGAAGTCCATCTTCACTTCCCACTTCAGGTTGGCGTCCTCCAGCTGCTTCTTCGCCACGTCCACCTTCAAGCCTTCGACCAGCGGAATGCTGACATCCTTCTGCACCACGTTGTCCTTGAACGCCGGGATGATCCCGAACCACATGACCGCCACGAACACCAGGAAGATTCCAGTCCAGACCAGCGGCGCCATCCAGATGCTGCGCTTCTTCTTGCGGGTTCCCGGCTGCTCCTCCGCGTCCGGATCGTCCGGCATCTTGTCCGAACGGATGGCGGGGATGATTCGGGTCTGCTCTTCATCCAGACCGTCGTCCAGGAAGGTGAGCTTGGGCTCGTTCCGCCGGTTCGGGTCCAGCGCCGTCTCCAGATCCTTCAGCATGTCACCGGCGGACTGGTAGCGTTCGTCCGGGTTTTTGCGCATAGCCTTCAGGATGATGTTCTCCACACTCTGCGGGATCAGCGGATTCACCTTGCGGGGCTCCTCCACGTTCTCCTGCAGATGCTTCAAGGCAACGCTGATGGGGCTCTCTCCCAGGAAGGGAAGCGTGCCCGTCAACATCTGATACAGAACGATCCCCAGGGAATAGAGGTCGGACTTGGCTCCCGCGGCCACTCCCTTGGCATGCTCCGGGGAGAAATAATGAACCGAGCCCACCACGGATCCCGTCTGGGTGATGGTTGATGACGTAGCCGCCCGGGCGATGCCGAAGTCGGTAACCTTAATCCGGCCGTTCTTGCCGATCAAGATGTTATGGGGCTTAATGTCCCGGTGGATGATCTGGTTGTTGTGCGCGTGCTCCAGGGCGTCGCAGATCTGGGTCGCAATATGGAGGGCGTCCTCCACCTGGAGGGGGGCCTTTTCCTTGATCAGATCGTTCAAGGTCATCCCTTCGACGTACTCCATGACGATGTAGTGGGTGTCTCCCTCCTGTCCCACGTCGTACATGCTGACCACGTTGGGGTGGGATAGGGAGGCTGCGGACTGAGCCTCCCGCCGGAACCGGCGGATGAACTCCTCGTCATGGACATACTGCTGGCGCAGCACCTTGACGGCAACATTCCGATGAAGTAATAGATCATGCCCTTTGTACACTAGCGCCATGCCGCCGCCGCCTACGCGGTCCAGGATTTCGTATCTGCCTCCTAAAATTTGGCCGATCAAGAGTCATTCACCCCTTTTCCTCCGACGCTGCCGGTTTATTCTCGATCAACACGACCGTAATATTGTCATCGCCGCCTGCCTCCAAGGCATGGCTGACGAGCAGATCCACCTTATGCTCAAGCTCCTCTTCACCCAGCAGCACCTCGTGGATCTTGTCCCCCTCCACCAATCCGGAGAGGCCGTCACTGCACATCAGGACGATATCCCCTTCCTGCCAGTCGAAGGCATGCACATCCACCTGCACCCGCGTTTCCGTGCCCAAGGCCCGGGTCAGCACATTGCGCCGGGGGTGGTGATGGGCTTCGTCCGGCGTAATCTGTCCGCTCTTGACCAGCTCGTTGACGAGGGAATGATCCTCCGTCAGCTGGATGAAGCGGTCTCCGCCGCACAGGTAGGCCCGGGAGTCCCCGATGTGCCCGATCACCAGCCGGTCGGGCGTGGCCACGGTCACGACCACCGTGGTTCCCATGCCATGGAATTGCTCCCGCTCCGAGGCATGCTTGAATACGTCCTGATTCGCCGCATCGACGGCCAGCTTCACGGCAGCCATCCGTTCCTCCTGCGTAGCGTCGTGGGGCAGCCGGGACAGCTCGTCCTGGATCCGTTCGATGGCCATCTGGCTGGCGATGTCGCCGGCCTGATGCCCGCCCATGCCGTCGGCCACGACGGCGGCGACCATGCCGTTCCATTCCGGCAGGATCACCGCCCGGTCTTCGTTGACCGAGCGGATCCGTCCGATATCGGTCCGTCCTGCAGTTCTCATGATCATCACCTCTTACTGGACTCCATATGCTTCGCCCGGAGCTGGCCGCAGGCGGCTGCGATGTCGCTGCCCTGCTCCCGCCGGATCGTCGCATTGATCTTGTTCTTCTCCAGTATTCTTTGGAAATTGAAGATGTCATCCCGCGTCGTCCGCACATAGTTGCGCTCCTGGACGAAGTTCACGGGAATGAGATTGACGTGGCTCATCGGAAGAGTCTTCAATACCTGCGCCAGCTCCTCCGCATGCTCGGCCTTGTCGTTGACCCCGCCCATCAGCGCGTACTCGAAGGTCAAGCGGCGTCCCGTCTTCTCGGTATAATACCGGCAAGCCTCGATCAGCTCCGCGAACGGGAAGCGCCGGTTCACCGGCATCAGCTTGGAGCGGAGCGCGTCGTTGGGCGCATGGATGGAGATGGCCAGATTGATCTGCGTGTCCTCATCCGCGAACTTGTAGATCGAGGGCACGATGCCGCTGGTGGACACCGTAATGTGGCGCTGCCCGATGTTCAGCCCCTTCTCGTGGGTCATGAGCTTCAGGAAAGTCATGGTGGCGTCATAGTTCTCGAAGGGCTCGCCGATGCCCATGACGACGATGCTGCTTACGCGTTCCTGGGTTGCATCCAGAAGCTGCTGGGCCTTGACCACCTGGGCCACGATCTCGCCCGGGCGCAGATCCCGCTTCAAACCGCCCAGCGTCGAGGCGCAGAAGGTGCAGCCGATCCGGCAGCCCACCTGCGTGGTAACGCAGACGCTGTTGCCGTAGCTATGCTTCATGATGACGGTCTCGATGGCGTTCTTGTCCTGCAGCTCGAACAGGAACTTCACCGTGCCGTCCTTCGATTCGTAACGGTCGATTTCCGATAGGGTGACAAAATGGAACTGGTCGGTCAGCTTCTCCCGGAGCCCCTTGGACAGGTTGCTCATGTCCTCGAAGGAAGCGACCCGCTTCACATAGAGCCAGTCGAACACCTGGCCGGCTCGGAAAGCCGGCTCCCCGTTTGCCTTCATCCATTCCTGCCATTCCTCTAACGTCAAATCGTACACAAACGGTTTCATTCTCTCACAACCTGTTATTCAGATTTCTCGGGACCGGGCATACGGCCCGCCCATCTTTCCATTTTATCCAATCGGAAGGAGGAAGGTCAATTCAAGCGGGCTACCTAGGCCTTGCGCAGCCTCGCGATGAAGAAGCCGTCCGAGTCGAACTGGTGGGGCAGGAGCTGCAGCATGCCGCTCTTGGCCTCCTCCCGGACCTCTCCCTCGGGCAACATTCCTTCCGGGAAAGGCTCCGGGGTGAATCCGGGCGTTTCCTCCAGGAAGCGCCGGATCTGCGCCGCATTCTCCTCCGGCTCCGTGGTGCAGGTGCTGTAAATCAAGAGCCCGCCGGGCTTCAGCAGCGGGTGCACAGCCCGAAGAATGGCGCGCTGCACGGCGGCGATCTCCGTAATGTCGCCCTCGCTCTTGGTCCACTTCAAGTCCGGCTTGCGGCGGATGACGCCGAGGCCGGAGCAGGGGGCGTCCAGCAGGATCCGGTCGAAGCTGGCCTCCGGATACTTGGCCGCCAGCTCCCTGGCATCGCTGACAACGGTCCGGATATTGCCGAGCTTAAGCCGGGTGGCCTGCTCCCGGATCAGCTTCTCCTTGTGCTCATGGACGTCGGAGGCGATGATCTCCCCCTTGTTGCCCATCAGCTCCGACAGGTGGGTGGTCTTCCCCCCGGGGGCGGCGCAGCAGTCGAGCACCCTCATGCCCGGCTCCGGCGCCACGGCCAGGGCCACCAGCATGGAGCTCTCATCCTGGATGGTATACTCCCCCGAGGCAAAACGGCCGTGTCCGGCCAGATTGCCGCCGGACTCCAGGATCAGGCCCTGGGGGGACAGCTCCGAGGGCCGGGTCTCGATCCCTTCCTCCGCCAGACTGCGGGCCAGCTCCTCCCGGGTCCCCCTCAAGAGGTTGACCCGGATGCTGGCCTTGGGATGCCGGTTGTTGGCACGGCACATGGCGGCTGCAGTGTCCTCCCCGTAGCGGCGGATCCAGCGCTCCACCAGCCATTGCGGGTGAGACTCCTCCAGAGCCAGGCGCTCCGCCGCAGGAAGTTTCTCCGGCAGCGTAAGCCGGTCCTTCTCCCTCAAGACACTGCGCAGGATCCCGTTAACCAGGCCGGCGATGCCTTGATGGCCCCGCTTCTTGGCCAGGTTCACGGCTTCATTGACGGCGGCGTGAGGCGGGATCCGGTCCAGGTAGCGGATCTGGTAGAAGCTTAAGCGAAGAAGGCTCCGAACCCACGGTTGGAGCCTCTCCAATCCCTTCGACGCAAACCGGCCGAGGAAATAATCGATGGTATTGAGCCTCTGGATCGTGCCGTATACCAGCTCCGTAGCCAGAGCAGCCTCTTGGCGCTCCAGCTTGAGCTTGGTCAGGGCCTGGTTCAGCAGCAGATTGCTGTAGGCTTGGTCCGTGTCCACACGGGTCAGCACGTCCAGGGCGGCTTCCCGCGCGCCGGGCTTGCGGCCGGCGGCGGGGGGCGTTCCTCTATTCAAGTTCAGTTCCTCCCGGGGTTCCCGGCTGCGAGGCCGGGAATGTGCGATTTTATCGGCCGAGCACCGTGCCGGGAACCATGGCGGTTCCCTTGCGGAACTCGGAAACGGGCATGGCCTTCTTGCCGGCCGGCTGGACCTCCGTCAAGAGAAGGCGGCCCGCTCCGCAGGCGATCTCCAGCCCGCCGTCCGTCAGGGACAGCACCGTTCCGGGCTCCTTTCCGGCCGGAGCGGACTCCGTGCCGGGGGGCAGGGCGGCCCATACTTTGAAGTTTTCCCCGTTCCAGGTGGTATAAGCCACCGGCCAAGGACTTAATCCCCGGATATGGTTGAAGATGTCTCGGGCGCTGCGGCTCCAGTCGATGAGCTCATCCTCGCGCTTGATGTTGGGTGACAATACCGCCTCCGCATGGTTCTGCGGAACGGCTTGGGTGCGGCCCGCCAGCAGATCGGGCAGCGTCCGGCGCAGAAGCTCCGCCCCTTCGGCAGAGAGCGCTTCGAACAGCGTGCCGGTGTTATCCTCATCACGGATCGGCACCTCCACCTTGGAGATCATGTCCCCGGTGTCCATTCCTTCCGCCATATACTGAATGGTGACGCCGGTCTTCTCTTCCCCGGCCATGATGGCATGATGGATCGGAGCACCACCGCGGTACTTGGGCAGCAAGGAAGCATGCACGTTGATGCAGCCGAACCGCGGCAGGTCCAGCACGGCTTTGGGCAGAAACTGCCCGAAGGCGGCGGTCACGATCAGATCGGGCTGGTACTCGGCTACCTGGCGGATCGCCTCCTCCCGGCGCATCCGCTCCGGCTGGAATACGGGAATGCCGTGCTTCAGCGCCTCCTCCTTCACGGGAGTCGGCGTCAGCACGCGCTTGCGGCCCTTAGGGCGGTCGGGCTGGGTGACGACGGCCACCACCTGGTAGCCTTCCTCCAGCAGCACCCGCAAGGAGGGAACGGCAAAATCCGGCGTACCCATGAATACGATTCTCACTTGGTCCTTCACTGTTCCTGCTCCTCCGGCTCCGGACGGTAGACGGACTCGGCCACGTCGGTGAACAGGACCCCGTTCAGGTGGTCCACCTCATGCTGGATGCAGCGAGCCAGGAGCTCCGTTCCTTCCACGGTGATCTCGTCGCCGTTGCGGTTCCAGCCTTTGACCGTGCACTTGGCGGCGCGGCGAACGTCTCCTTGAAGGCCGGGAATGGAGAGGCAGCCCTCCGGTCCGAGCTGCTCGCCCTCCTTGGCGATGATCTCCGGGTTGATCAGCTCGATCAGCCCGCCGTGCTCCTCGCCGCAGTCCATGACGATAACCCGCTTCAGGATGCCAATCTGGGGAGCGGCCAAGCCGACGCCTTGGGCCTCGTACATGGTGTCGGCCATGTCGTCCAGCAGCTTATGAATGTTGGGAGTGATCTTCGGGACCGGCTTCGCATGCTCGCGAAGCACCGGGTCCGGGTCTTTGACGATGAAACGTATGGCCATGACGGCACCTTCCTTAGTGTTGGGATGGGTCGATTCCGCTTACATGAGTACCTGAGGGTCCACGTCCACGCCGATTAGGAGCTTTTCCTGGCGGCACAGATCGTCAAAAGCTTCCACCGCCCTGCCGACGATGGAGGATACCCGGGTATCTCCCCGATATTTTACCATGCATTGGAACCGATATCTATCTTTGATTCGGGGAATGGGGGACGCGACGGGTCCCAGCACCTCCAGCGCCGACCGGGGTCCGGACGACGTTCCCGGGTGGAAGCCGGACAGGCCGGCCTCTTGGGCCAGCTCCTTCAGCCGTTTCACCAGATTCTCCGACGTCTTGATAAGAAAAGGCAGCTGCTCATGGGACAAGGTGATCAGAATCAACCGGCAGTACGGCGGATATCCGCCCATTCGTCGGTGGTTCAGCTCGTGTTCCACGAAGGCATGGAAGTCATGGCCGCCCGCCGTGACCACGCTGTAATGCTCGGGCGTGTACGTCTGCACGAACACCTCGCCCGGCTTCTGATGGCGCCCCGCCCGGCCCGCCACCTGGGTCAGCAGCTGGAACGTCCGCTCCGCCGACCGGAAGTCCGGCAGGTTCAGCATGGTGTCCGCCGTGATGACCCCCACCAGGGTCACGTCCGGAAAGTCGAGGCCCTTGGCCACCATCTGGGTGCCCAGCAGCACGTCTGCCTTCTTCTGGCGGAAATCCGTGAGAAGCCGCTCATGGGCTCCCTTCTCCGACGTGGTGTCCACGTCCATCCGGATGACCCGGATGCCCGGAAACTGCTTGGCCAGCTCCTCCTCCACCCGCTGGGTGCCCGTGCCGAAGTAGCGGATGTGCTCGCTCTGGCAGTCCGGGCAGACCGCCGGCTGCCGCTCCGCATAGCCGCAGTAGTGGCACCTCAGCATACCCGAGGTCTGGTGATAGGTCAAGGAGATGTCGCAGTGGGGGCAGATGACCGTATAGCCGCAGGAACGGCACATGACGAAGGTTGAGTAGCCCCTGCGGTTCAGGAGCAGCACCGACTGCTCCCCCCGCTCGAGCCGCTCCTGCAGCGCCTGGTGCAGCGGGCGGCTGAACATGGAGCGGTTGCCCCCCTGCAGCTCGTCCCGCATATCCACGATGCGCACCGGCGGCATGGGACGACCCTCCACCCGCTCCTTCATGGTGAGCAGCTTGTAGACGCCTCTCTCCGCCTCATGCCAGCTCTCGAGAGAAGGCGTGGCCGAGCCCAGCACCACGGACGCCCCGAAGCTGCGGGCCCGTGCCGCCGCCACTTCGCGGGCGTGGTACTTGGGGCTTTCCTCCTGCTTGTAGGAGGATTCGTGCTCTTCGTCGATGATGACGAGTCCCAGCTTGGTGAAGGGAGCGAAGATGGCCGAGCGGGCGCCGATAACCACCCGGACCTGACCGCTTGCGATCTTGCGCCATTCGTCATAGCGCTCCCCGTTGGACAACCGGCTGTGCAGGACAGCCACGTCATCGCCGAAGCGGCCCTTGAACCGCTCCACCATCTGGGGCGTCAGCGAGATCTCGGGTACCAGCACGATGGCTTCCTTGCCTTGATCCAGACAGACCTGGATCGACTGGAGATACACCTCGGTCTTGCCGCTGCCCGTCACCCCGTGGAGCAGGAACATCTCGTGCCGTCCCGCCTTCACCGCTTCCTTGACGGGCTCGAACACCTTCGTCTGCTCCTCCGTCAGCGGCAGCGGCAGCGTCCGGGCGAAGCCGCGCTTGGCGTAAGGATCCCGCTGCACCTCCACGTCCTCCAGACGGAGCAGCCCCTTGTCGGCCAAGCTCTTCACCGTGCCGGCTCCCACCTCCAGGGCCAGCGTCAGCTCCGCCAGCCTAACGGGCTCTGGGTGCTCCGCCAGATAGAGGAGCACGTCCTTCTGCCGCTTGGCGCTCTTCGGCAGCGCCTCCGCCTCCTCCTGGCAGCTCTCCGGGGACAGGACCGGGAAGACCGTCAGCGCCGTCTTCACGGCGATCCGGTCCTTCATAACCTGGTCCTCCGCCAGCACCCCGGCCTGGATCCAGCTCTTCAAGAGCTGCCCCGAATAAGGAAACTTGTCCAGCAGCGCATCGGCAGACACGCTGCCCTTCGCACCTACATACCGGAGCACCGCCTCCTCCTCTGCGGTCAGCAGGTTCAAACGAGGGACTGCGCTGCCTGCCGGAGAAGCTCCGGCAGGCGATTCGGCGCCGTCCAGTCCGGGCGCATGCGGTCCCAGCGCAATCATCCGCTCGGCCTTCGCCTTAAGGGCCCCGGGGATCATGGCCTGCAGCGCCGTAATCTCGTGGCAGAGATAAGTCTCGCCCATCCAGCGGGCCAGACTGACCAGCTCCTCCGTCAGGGGCGGCTCCACATCAAGCACTGTCGCGATATCCTTCAGCTTGACAGGCGCGACGGCGGCCGCAGCCGGTACAAGCAGTTCTTCCCAGGAGCCGAGCTCCAACTTTTCGGCAGGCTTTTCCAGACCGACGACGAAGCCTTGGACGGTCCGCGGACCGAACGGCACTCCCACCCGGCTGCCTATGGCGATCCAAGAGGAGAAGCGCTCGGGAACGCGGTAATCGAAGGGACGGTTGGTCCCCTTGACCGGCACATCCACAATGACCTTGGCGATCATGGCATCCGGCCCCCTCCGGATTCGCCGCCGGGAACTCCCTGCGCTTGTCCGATGCCGGCTCCATCCAGTCGGTCCGCGATCAGCCGCAACAGACGGTCCGCCGCCTCCCGCTTCGTGCACAGGGGCAGAGGCATCTTGAAGCCGTCCGGGCCGTAGATGGTGATGATATTGGTATCCGTGCCGAAGCCTGCTCCTTCCGCGGTCACATCATTCGCCACCAGAAGATCGCAGTTCTTTCGTTCCAGCTTTCCGATGGCATTCTCCTCCAGATGGTCCGTCTCGGCGGCGAAGCCGACGACGAACTGGCCCTTCTTGCGCTTGCCGACCTCCATCAGGATGTCAGGGTTCTTCACCAGCCGGAGGGTCAAGGCCTCTTCCGTCTTCTTGATCTTCCGGTCCGCCTGCACCTCCGGACGGTAGTCGGCCACTGCAGCCGCCTTCACGACGATATCCGTCCCGTCCAGCCGCTCCAGCACCGCTTCGAGCATATCCTGCGCCGATTGGACCGGGATCAGCTCCACGCCTGCCGGTACGGAACCTGTCGTGCGTCCGGCCACCAGCGTGACCTCCGCCCCCAGATCCCGTGCCGCCTCCGCCACCGCAAAGCCCATTTTGCCGGAGGAATCGTTGGTCAGGTAGCGTACCGGGTCGATCCGCTCCACCGTGCCGCCGGCCGTCACCAGTACCCGTTTGCCGGCAAGGGGCCGGTCCTGCAGCTGCTCCAGCAGACGGGACGCTACGTCCACAATCTGCTCCGGCTCCGCCATCCGGCCCTTGCCCACATAACCGCAGGCCAGCTGCCCCACGGCCGCATCGATGAAGTAAACGCCGCGGGACACCAGAGTCGCCATATTAGTCTGGACGGTCGGGTGGTCATACATGTGGACGTTCATCGCCGGGGCCACCAGGATCGGCGCGCGGGTTACGAGCATGGTGGTGCTCAGCATGTCGTCCGCCAGGCCGTAAGCCAGCTTGGCCAGCATGTTGGCCGTGGCCGGTGCGATGATGACCAGGTCCGCGCTGTCCGCCATATCCACATGGGTGATGACCGCCGGATCATGCTCATCGAACGTATCCACGACCACATGGTTCTTGGATAAAGCCTGGAAGGTCAGCGGCTGGACCAGCTTGGCGGCCGACGCCGTCATGATGACGTGTACCTGAGCCCCCGCCTGGGTCAGCTTGCTGCACAGTGCTGCGGCCTTGTATGCGGCAATTCCGCCGCAGACGCCCAATATTACGGTTTTCCCCTTCAACATCGAATGGTTCCTCCCCATCTCACCAATCCCCGTCTCTAAAAAAATAACAACCGCCAAGGGTTGTTATCGGATGGTTTACTTTATGCCGCCTTCACGGTTCGGCGATTTTTCGAATTGGATGTACTCCCCGTGGAGCTCCTCCAGAGCCACGCCGACATGCTTGTGGGCCTTGGGCGATTTCAGATCCGTGCGGGCGTTGTCCTTAAGCATGCGGGCCCTCTTGGAAGCGGCCACCACGAGCGAATACTTGCTGTCTACCTTCTCCAGCAGCTTATCGATGGAAGGATATAGCATATCAATGCACCTCTTCAATCCATTGTTTTATAGTAGGAACCATCCGGTCCTTGACACAGTGCTCTGCGGTCAGGATCGCTTGAATTCGCCGGCAGGCGGCTTCAACCTGGTCGTTCACGATGGCGTAGTCGTAATGCTCCATGAGCGCCAGTTCGTCGCGGGCGATGCGCATCCGGCTGCGGATTACATCCTCCGTCTCAGTGCCCCGGGTGACGATCCGGCTTTGCAACTCGTCAAGGGATGGGGGCAGAAGGAAGATGAACACCCCTTCGGGGAACTTCTCCTTCACCTTCAACGCACCCTGCACTTCGATCTCGAGAATGATGTCACGTCCCGAATCCAGCGTCCTCTCCACGAATTCGCGGGGGGTCCCGTAGAAGTTGTCGCAGTACTCAGCGTACTCGAGCAGCTCGTCCTGGGCGATCATCTGCTTGAATTGGTCGCGGGTCTTGAAGAAATAATTGACGCCGTCCACTTCCCCTGCACGGGGCGAACGGGTCGTAGCGGAAACCGAATACACCAGATCCGTGTCCATCTGCCGAAGCGCAGCGCAAACCGTGCCTTTGCCGACGCCGGAGGGACCGGACAACACCATCAGAATGCCTCTATCCTTATTCGTCATTGTCATCGTCCTTGTTGGAGAGCCGATGGGCTACAGTTTCGGGTTGAACGGCGGACAGGATCACGTGGTCGCTGTCGGTGATGATCACCGCTCTGGTTCTTCTTCCGTAAGTCGCATCGATCAGCATGTGGCGGTCCCGCGC
The DNA here is from genome assembly GCF_051594765.1 of Oryzibacillus soli. NCBI lineage: Bacteria > Bacillati > Bacillota > Bacilli > Caryophanales > Paenibacillaceae > Oryzibacillus > Oryzibacillus soli. Next base: position 108,218 of record NZ_JBPPGJ010000009.1, on the reverse strand, counting down.
TTCTTGGATGATACGCTTGATGGGAGCCGATTCGGGGCTGACAATAGAGATGATGCGGTTGGCGGATACGATGTTCCCGAATCCGATATTGATAAGTTTGATGGCCATCTTGGTCCTCCTCGCCCTTACCGTTTCCCGCGGGAGCACCGCAGAACACCGGCAGTCGGCTGTAATATGGAAAAGAAAGGAAGATTCAGGCATTCCAATAGTATGCACCGTTTCATTCCCGGTTATTCGATATTTTGCACTTGTTCACGGATTTTTTCAAGCTCGGCTTTCATTTCTACGACGATGGACGTCAATTCCGCCGAATTCGCCTTGGAGCCAATGGTGTTGACCTCCCGGTTCATCTCCTGAATCAGAAAGTCCAGCTTCCGTCCTGAAGGCTCAGCCGAACGGAGCAATCCGTCGAACTGGGCGTAATGGCTCTCCAGCCGCGTCAGCTCCTCGTCGATATTGCTGCGGTCGGCGAACACAGCCGCTTCCATGGCCAGCCGGTTCTCATCCACCGGGATCTGCTCCAGAAGCTCCTGGATCCGGGCCCTCAGCTTGGCCAAATATTCTGCGGCCACTCCGGGCGCCAGCCGCATCAGCTGCCTGCGGGCTTCCCGCAGAAGCTCCAGCCGCGTGGCGAGATCGCTGCGCAGATGCTCCCCTTCCGCCCCCCGCATGGCAGCCAGGTGGGATACCGCTTCATCCGTGCAGGAGAGAAGCGCCTCCTCGACTAACTCCTTGTCGGGTACCCGGTTCTCCCGGAACCGGACCACATCCGGAATCTGCAGCAGATTCTGCAGAGTCAGCTCTTCCTGAAAGCCGAATTCCTGCTTCAACCGGGCGGCGGCCTCCAGATAGCCGCGTGCCAGATCCCCGTCCAGCTCCACGGTCTTGCCGGATTCCCCTTCGCGCTCCATGGTAATGAAGACGTCGACCCGTCCCCGCTTGACTTCCTTCTGGATCCGCTTCTTCACGGATTCTTCCAGGAACAACCACTCTCTCGGCATCCGCACCATAATTTCGGAATACCTGTGGTTGACCGATTTCACATCGACTTGCATCCGGAAGCCCGCCGCCGTGCGGCCGGACTGGCCGAAGCCGGTCATGCTGCGTATCATGGGTCATCACATCCAATACCCTATTCTAATTCATTTCTCGCAGCGGTACAAGGGGAAAAAAGGCAAAGCTTACCCGCACCGGCTGGGATTCCTTCACCGTTGCGAGTAAGCCCCCTGACCTAAGCGTTGTCGCCGGCCCTCATCTTGATATACCGGGTCAGCTCCGCCGTCATCTCGTAGAACAGCATCGGCGTCATCAGATAGACGCCCTTGAACCGCTTGAGCACGGCGTCCGCCAGCTCCTTGGCGATCTCCACACCCGTGCGGCGGCCTTCGGCCCCCTCCAATCCCGCCATGCGGGCACGCACGGCGTCCGGAATCCGGATGCCCGGCACCTCGTTGTGAAGGAATTCGGCGTTCCGTCCCGTGATGAGCGGCATGATGCCCACGAAGATCGGAACGGTGATATGCTTGGTCGCCTCGTACAGCCGCTCCACCATAGCCGTGTCGTATACCGGCTGGGTCATGAAGTAATCCGCTCCGGCCTCGATCTTCTTCTCCATCCGCTGAACGGCCTTATCCAGGTACTTCACGTTGGGATCGAACGCCGCGCCGACCACGAAGTTCGCCTTCTGCTTGAGAGGCTTGCCGGAGAAGGCGATCCCTTCGTTCAGCTGCTTGGTCATCCGGATCAGATCGAAGGAAGTCAAATCATATACGGAGCTGGAGCCCGGCAGGTCCCCGACCCGGGCGGGATCCCCGGTAATGGCCAGCACATGGTTGATGCCCAGGGCATGCAGCCCCATCAGATGGCTCTGGGTGCCGATCAGGTTCCGGTCCCGGCAAGCAATGTGCAGGAGGGGCCGAATGTCCAGACGGTCCTTGACCAGATAGCCCATGGACAGATTGCTCATTCTCGTCTGAGCCAGGGAATTGTCCGCCATGGTGATGGCATCGGCGCCCGCCTCCTTCAAGGCGGCGGCTCCCTTCATGAACTTCTCGATGGCCAGATCCCGCGGCGAGTCCAGCTCCACGATGACGGTATGCCGGCGGCGCACCATATCGAGGATCGTAGGCTCGGGAGGTGCCGGAGGTTCGGCCCCCTCAGGCGTCAAGCTCTTGAGCGCTTCTGCAGGTGCCGCATCGCTTACGATCACCCGCTCCACCACGGCTGCTCCAGCAGCCGGAGCCTCCGGTACGAAGCCGGCCAATGCCTGGGCGATGGCCGCCACATGCTCCGGCGTCGTGCCGCAGCAGCCGCCGACGAGCCGCGCTCCGGCACGGGCGAACCGGAGGGCGGTCTCCGCGAAGTATTCCGGCGTAGCCAGGTACGTGAAGCGGCCATCCACCAGTCCCGGCAGGCCCGCGTTCGGGAATATCGACAGCGGCAGACCTGCCGTCGGCTGGACGCCGGCCAGCCTCTCCATGGCCCGGAGGATGCCGTTGGGTCCGCTGTGGCAGTTGAAGCCCACCGCGTCGGCCCCTGCATCCTTCAGCCGGGTGAAGGCATCGGTATAGCCGACGCCGTCCAGGGTCAACCCGCTGCCGTCCGTCGCGAACTGGCAGATGACCGGCACGTCCGCACTGACCTGACGCACGGCCTGAAGGGCCGCGTCCAGCTCCTCCCAGACGTAGAACGTCTCTAGGATGATGCCATCCGCACCCGCTCCGAGCAGGGCATCCGCCTGCTCCCTGACGTTGTCGAGCACCCGTTCCCGGCCGGCGGGACGCTTGCGGCCTGCCGACAAGGAGCCGATGGAGCCCAGCACATATGCATCGGCGCCAGACGCCTTGCGGGCCAGCTCCACGCCCGCCCGGTTGATGGCCGCCACTTCTTGCTCCAGGCCGAACTTCGCCAGCTTGTCCCGGCTGGCGGAGTACGTGTTCGTCTCGATGACGCGAGCCCCTGCCTCGTAATATCGGCGGTGGACGTCCATGATGACATCCGGCCGGTCTAAGTTGAACTCTTCATAGGAAACTCCGACGGGAAAGCCCAGCTGGTACAAATACGTGCCCATGGCCCCGTCGCCTGTCAGCACCCGCTCTGCCAAGGCTTCACGCAGTCCGGGCTTCGCCTCTCTAACTCCCATCCGTTCTCCCACCCATTCTCTCTTGCTTGATTAGAGCGTGCCTTTGAAGACGACTTCAGCCGGCCCTGTCATATATACATGGTTGTCCGCCTCGTTCCACTCGATGAACAAGTCTCCGCCCTTCAAGGAGATGGTGGCCGTACGGTCGGTCAGACCGTTCAGCACCGAGGATACCAGCGTGGCACATGCGCCTGTTCCGCAGGCCAGCGTCGGGCCAGCGCCCCGCTCCCATACGCGCATGTCCGCGAAGTCGCGGGTTTTGACGGTGGTGAATTCCACATTTATCTTCTTCGGGAACATGGGATGCGTCTCCAGCTTCGGCCCCCACGTATGGAGATCGAAGTTCACCGCGTCGTCCACATAGATGACGCAGTGGGGATTGCCCATGGAAACAGCGGTGAAGCGGAACTCGCGGCCGTCCACCTCAATGGGATGGTTCACTACCGGATCGGCGTCCACCGTCGTCGGCACCTGGAGGCCATTCAGGATCGGCTCGCCCATATCCACGCGGACCTTGGATACCTTGCCGCCCTCCACGGTCAGCTGCACCTTCTGGGCGCCTGCGCCGATCGTCTCAATGACCACCTCGTCCTTCGACACCATGCCGTGGTCATAGACGTACTTGGCCACACAGCGGATGGCGTTGCCGCACTGCTCCGCCTCGGAGCCGTCGGAGTTGATGATCCGCATCATATAGTCGCCCTTGGACGACGGAAGAATGTAGACCAGACCGTCGGCGCCGATGCCCGTGTACCGGTTGCACAGCCGGATGGCCAGCTCCGCCGCATTCTCCGGCAGCTTCGGTTCTCCTGCCACGATGATAAAGTCATTGCCCAAGCCATGCATCTTCGTAAATTCCATCTTCGCTTCCCCCTGTGCGTAGAGCTGCCGGGCCGCCTGGCCCAGTGCTGATATTGGTAAGCATACGTCGGGCAGAGAGCCTTCGCCATGCACCATTCGTATGTTTTGATTCACTGATTCCGCGGCCGGCGGCCGGTGTGAAATTCATTTTCAACTATAATAGCGTAAATCCAAGCAAATGCATAGGGTAAAGGCGTGAATGGACGGATCATCCGGCTCTCGGTCAGAAAAAAAACGCCACCCGAAGGGTGACGTTCCATGTGGCATGATAAAATTCCAGAATGACCGCTTAAGCTGCTTTCTTGCCGGCTCCCGTACGTCCCGGGGCGATGACGGCGCGCTGCTTCTTTGGCTTGCTCATGACGCTGCCGATCCCGAACAGGAAGGTCGGGATGCCGGCTGCGATCAGGGACAAGATCCAGTCCTGCACACCCAGATCCACGGTCTTGAAGATGACCTGCAGCGGATCGATGTACATAACCGCCAGCATCAAGACCAGCGAGGATACGACAGCCAGGACCAGATACTTGTTCTGCAGCGGGTTCCGATGGAAGATGGACCGGGAGCTGCGGCAGTCGAACACGTGGATCAGCTGGGCCAGCACCAGCGTGGCGAACGCTACGGTCTGGGCTCTTACCAGCGTGCCGGCGTCGCCGTCCGGCCCCTGCTGCAGAGTGATCCAGAAGGCCGCCAGCGTACAGACGCCGATGGTGATGCCCCTGCTGATGATCTTCCAGCCGAGACGGCGGGCGAAGATGTTCTCCTTGGCCTTGCGCGGCTTGTGCTGCATCAGATCCTTCTCCGCCTGGTCCACGCCCAGAGCCATGGCCGGAAGGCCATCGGTCACCAGGTTGACCCACAGGATCTGGATGGGGATCAACGGCAGCGGCATGCCCATCATCATGGCCAGGAACATGGTCATGATCTCCCCGACGTTCGAAGCCAGCAAATAGCGGATGAACTTCCGGATGTTCTCGTAGATGCCCCGACCTTCCTCGATGGCGGCGACGATGGTGGCGAAGTTGTCGTCGCTAAGAATCAGCGCGGACGCCTCCTTCGATACATCCGTGCCGTTGATGCCCATGGAGATGCCGATGTCCGCAGCCTTGATCGCCGGGGCGTCATTGACGCCGTCGCCGGTCATGGCCACCACGTGGCCTTTTTTCTGAAGCGCCTTAACGATGCGGAGCTTATGCTCCGGGGAGACGCGGGCATACACGTAGATGTCCTCCACCTTGTCCTCCAGCTGCTCCTCCGACATGGCGGCCAGCTGGGTGCCGTTCAGGACCAGTCCGCCCTGGGGCAGCATGCCCAACTGCTTGGCGATGGCCTCTGCCGTGGTCTGATGGTCGCCGGTAATCATGACCGTCTTGATGCCCGCCTTCTTGCACTTGACGATGGCTTCGCGGACCTCCTTGCGAGGCGGGTCGATCATGCCCGTCAGACCCACGAAGACCAGATGATTCTCCGCATGCTCGCCGGATTCGCAGCGCTCCGCCGGCTTGACCTCCCGGTAGGCCAGACCCAGCACGCGCAAGGCCGATTTGGCCATCCCTTCGTTGGCGGCCATCACCTTCTGCCGGAGAGTGCCGGTGAACGGAATCACCTTATCCTCCCAGAGGATGTAGCTGCAGCGCTCCAGCAGCACGTCCGGCGCCCCCTTGGCCATGACCAGCCTGCCGCCTTGATGCTCCAGGAGCACCGACATCATCTTCCGGTCGGAATCGAAGGGAAACTCTGCTACACGCCGGTACAGCCCATCGAGAGCCCCCGCCGTCAGCCCTGCTTTGGCGGCCAACACTACCAGCGCGCCCTCGGTAGGATCTCCCTTGATGCTCCAGACCCGGTCGGACGGCTGTACGTCCTTCCCCTTCTTGCCTTTCCCCTCCGGCTCCTCCTGGTGAAGCGTAGCGTTGTTGCACAGCGCCGCCACCTGCAGGAGCCTGCGCAGAGTCTGGTCCCGGCGGATATCGGCGGTGCGGCCGGCCTGTTTGATCTCTCCATGGGGGCTGTAGCCGTCCCCCGTCACCTCCAGCAGCTGGCCGCCGCTCCACAGGTGGGTGACGGTCATTTTGTTCTGGGTCAGCGTCCCCGTCTTGTCGGAGCAGATGACGGAGGCGCAGCCCAACGTTTCGACGGAGGGCAGCTTCCTCACGATGGCCTTGCGCTTGATCATCCTCTGGACGCCCAGCGCCAGCGCGATGGTCACGATGGCCGGAAGCCCCTCCGGAATGGCGGCTACCGCCAGGCTGACACCCGCCAGGAACATGGCGTAGGCCGGCTGGCCGTGCATGATCCCCGCCACTACGACTACGACGGTCAGCCCCAGCGCCACGGCGATCAGAATCTTGCCCAGCTGCTCCAGCCGGTGTTGCAGCGGCGTCTCCATTTCCTCCGTGCTCTGAATGAGCCCCGCGATCTTGCCCATCTCGGTCTCCATGCCGGTGCGGACGACCACCGATTTGGCCGTACCTGCAGTTAGGAGCGTTCCCATGAACCCCAGATTCCGCTGGTCCCCTACAGGCACTCCGGGACCTTCCAGCGGATCGGTATGCTTGCCTACCGGGACCGATTCCCCGGTCAGCGCCGATTCCTCCGCATAAACGCTGTTCGTCTCCAGCCATCGGATATCCGCCGGCACCCGGTCTCCGCTCTCCAGCACCACGATGTCTCCCGGCACCAGCTCCTTCGCCGGCAGCATCACCAGCTCGCCGTCCCGCAGCACCTTCGCATGGGGAGCCGACAGCTCCTTCAGCGCACGAAGTGACCGCTCTGCCCGGAATTCCTGAATGAAGCCCAGAATGCCGTTCATGACGATGATGGCTACGATGGTGATGGCATCCAGGTATTCGCCGAGCAGGCCCGAAATCATGGTTGCCCCCATCAGCACCAGAACCATAAAGTCCTTGAACTGGTTCAAGAACAGCGTCACCGGCGAAACCGCCTTGCCCTCGGACAGCTCATTCCAGCCGTAGGCCTCCAGCCTGGCATCCGCCTCCTTGGAGGTCAGGCCCTTGGCCGGATGGGTATTCAGCGTTTGCAGCGTCTCGTTCGCCGACATCTGATACCAGTTTTTCTCACTCATGCTTTGCGCTTCCTCCTTTGACCCATGGTCCCCTTCTGACAACCGATCCAGATCTCCGGCCGCACGTCGGTCCGCACGCCATGGACATGGCCCCGTTTGTCCCGTCCTAGGTTCAATGTATTCAGACAAGCGTCAACTTAGCACCGAAAAAGTCTCGTCCCCCTTCTGCATTCGGGTCGTCTCCCCTTCACGCCGAACGGCTTCTTCGTCCAGCCGCCTCCGGAAAAAACGGGTGGAACCGACATTTCCGCTTAAGTTTTCCGGCGGATTATGGCAATATAGTAAAGAAGCGGCCGAAGCGAGGCTCACGATTGCCTCCGCGGCGCTCATCAGCAGGAGAAGAGAAACGGGAGTGTAACCATGGCTTTGGACGGATTAGTCGTACATGCGCTCGTTCGCGAGCTTCAAGCTTGTGTGGGAGGCCGGATCAACAAAATCCATCAGCCCTCCGACCATGATATTGTCATCCAGCTTCGGGCCCAGGGGGCCAACCGGAAGCTGCTGCTGTCCGCGAATCCGACGTATCCGCGGGCCCATTTTACCGAGCAGACGTTCATGAATCCCTTCGAGGCTCCCATGTTCTGCATGCTGCTCCGCAAGCATTGCGAAAGCGCCGTGATCGAAGCGGTGGAACAGGTGGGCATGGAGCGGATGATCCGCTTCCGCACCCGCCAGCTGGATGAGCTGGGGGACGTCAGCGTGAAGCATATTGTGATGGAGCTGATGGGGCGCCACAGCAACCTAATCCTGATGGATCCCGACACGGGCATCATCCAGGACGGCATCCACCACGTAACCCCGGCCATCAGCAGCCATCGGATCGTCCTACCCGGCTCCGCCTATGTGTCGCCGCCGGACCAGGGCAAAGCCAATCCACTGGAAACGGACTTCGACGGGTTCCTGCATGCGATGGAGGATGCGGAGGGTCGGCTCTCGCCGGAGCAGCGTCTGGTGGACCGCTTCAGCGGACTTTCGCCCTTGGTGGCGAAGGAGATCGTGCACCGCAGCTTCGAAACTACAGGGCTGGCGGTTCAGCCGGAGCATCTATGGCCGGCCTTCGAGTCGGTCATGTCGGATATCCGGCAGGACCGATTCATTCCGAATATGGTGACGGATACCAAAGGCAAAGCCTTCTTTTCGGTGATTGAGCTGACGCATGTGGAGGGGGAACGCCGGCGCACGGAGACGGTGAGCGGCGTCCTGGAGCTGTATTACGGGGACAAGGCGGAGCGGGATACGGTGAAGCAGCGGACCCAGGATCTGCTGCGTTTCCTTCAGAACGAGCGCAACAAGAACGTGAAGAAGCTGGAAAAGCTGGCCGACACTATGGAGGAAGCAAGAAATGCGGACCGGTTCCGCATCCTGGGCGAGCTGGTCACGGGCCACCTGCACGTCATCAAACGGGGCGACAAGGAAGTGGAGGCCGTCAATTATTACGACGAAGATCAGGCCACCGTCAAAATTGCTCTCGATCCCCTGCTCAACCCGTCGGAGAACGCCCAGCGCTACTATAAGAAATATACGAAGATGAAGAACAGCCTCATCGCGGTCCAGGAGCAGATCGTATCGACCAACAGCGAGATCGCATACCTGGAGTCCCTCCTCCAGCAGCTGGACAATGCGGCCATGCAGGATATCGAGGAGATTCGCGACGAGCTGGTGGACCAGGGCTACCTTCGGGACCGGAACAAGAAGGCCCGGCGCAAGAAGAAGAACGATAAGCCGGTAGTGGCCTGCTTTACCTCGAGCGAGGGCATTCCCATCTACGTCGGCAAGAACAATACGCAGAACGAATATCTGACCAACCGGCTGGCCCAAGCGTCGGATACGTGGCTGCATACCAAGGACATCCCCGGCTCCCACGTGGTGATCCGAAGCGCCACCTATGGGGATGCGACTCTGAACGAGGCGTCCCAGTTGGCGGCCTACTACAGCCAGGCGAAGTCGTCCAGCCAGGTGCCGGTGGACTACACGCTGATCCGCCATGTCCGCAAGCCCAGCGGCGCCAAGCCCGGATTCGTCATCTACGATCATCAGAAGACGCTGTTCATCACCCCGGATGAGCAGCTGGTGAAATCGCTTAGGCCTGCAAAGGGTACCTGAGGGACGTGTAAAGAAGGCTGCTCACAGAGCTGGGATGCTCTTGGGCGGCTTTTTTGACGTGTAAAGCGTGGTGAGCGGCGGTTAGCGGCGGTGAGTCGCATCGGCGGCATCCCCTGAAGCCATGGGTAAAAAGTTGGGTGCCCCCTCCTCCTGAATCGGAGCATTTGCCTCATATCCGTATGCCCGGCCACTGCGTATGCTGATAGGGCAACGGATTTCATCAATGAACATGGAGTGTGAGACACATGCAGATGATCGCTTCCTATCCGATCCAGGCCGAAGCCTGCCTGCCCCACTGCGGCAAGGCGGTGATGGCCGTCACCCATGACGGCGACACCATCATCGGGATTTTGGACGGCGTACGGGATGGCAACGTGTATTTCAAGTCGCTATACACAAGTGAGCAGGCGGAGGTTCTTGCGCGCAAGCTTGCCCCTAAGTCCAAGAAGGCCGGCGCCAAACCAACGAAGCCGGTTCGGACCCAAGCCTTCGGCTTGCCCGGTTTCGGTTACCCGGGCATCGGCTATCCGGGCATCGGCTATCCGGGCGCAGGATTGGGCTTCTTCATCCCGCTCCTGCTGCTGGCCACGCTGTTCGCGCTGCCGTTCATCGTGTGAAGGAGATCTCCCTAGGACTTGCCCTTTTGTCCCGGGAATCGTAGGATAGAGAGGTACCGGATATTGGTTTGTCGTGAAGCACACGCCGCTTTAGCTCCTTCGTGGAGTTAATGCGGCGTTATTTTTTTGACGGGGAGCGTGAAGAGGGTGGAAATATTTGAGACAGCTTATCGTACGTTTCTTATGGAGCAAGAGGCGGGCAGATCGGCCGCGGGTCTGGAGCGTTTGCAGAGGGGGCACGGGCATGCGGAACGGTTGTTCTTGGAGCAGGTATGGTGGCCGGCAGTAGGGCGATGGGACGGGCTGCATGCAGAATACGAGGTAGAGGACTTCAGGGACGGGACCCGTTTCCTGGATTTCGCCTACATACGGGCGCCCTATCGGATCTGCTTCGAGATCGACGGATTCGGCTCCCACCAGCGGGACGTCAACCGATGGCAATTTACGGATCATTTGAACCGTCAGAACCATCTGGTTATGGACGGCTGGAAGGTCTTCCGTTTCTCGTATGACGAGATTCGGGAACATCCCCGCCGATGCCAGCAGCTCCTGCAGCAGCTGTTGGGCCGATACTATGGCAATACCATGCAGTACGAGCTATCACTTGTTGAGCGGGAGATCGTCAGAACCGCACTTCTGTCGGACGGTGTGGTGCGCCCCTCCGAGATCAAACGTATGCTGGGCGTCGGCAAGAGACAGTCCGCGGCCTTGCTTCGAGTCTTGACGGAGCGAGGCATCTTCGAGCCGTACACGGTAGGCTCCCGCATTCACCGGTACCGGCTTCACCCTATGTGGAAAAAGAGATTCGCCGACCTCTAGTCTCAGCGCCGTGATGCGAAATAGCTCCTTTGGGTGCTATTTTCAGTTCCAAGCCCTCCTTCACCCCAAAAATAGCTCCTTGGGGCACTAATTGGGGGCGGGATCCGCGGCGGGCCTGCTGCTGCTCAACGAAATAGCTCCTATGGGCGCTATTTTCAGTTCCACGCCCTCCTTCACCCCAAAAATAGCTCCTTTGGGCGCTATTTGGGGCGGGATCCGTGGCGGGCTTGCTGCTGCTCAACGAAATAGCTCCTTTGGGCGCTATTCATAGAGTAACCTCCGCATCGGCCGCTGTTCCGCCTCCTCCGGCGCTTCCTCCAAAAAACCAAAAAACCCCGCATCCCTGCGGGGTTTATTCCTACGGCCAACCTTACAGCACGCCCTTGCGCCCGACGCAATAATACCGGAAGCCGGCTTCTCGCATGACCGCTTCCGCATAAACATTGCGTCCGTCCACGATGACGGGCTGGTGCATCAGCCGCTTGACCTGCTGCAGATCCAGCTGCTTCACCGTGTCCCACTCGGTGGTGATGACCAATGCGTCCGCTCCCGCCAGTGCCTCGTACGGATCGGTGAACATCTTCACCGCCGGCAGCTGCCGGGAGGCCGCCTCCGTGGCGATGGGGTCATACCCGTGAACCGTGACTCCATGGCCGATCAGCGAGCGGATGATGTCCAGCGCCGGTGCATCGCGGAGGTCGTCCGTGTTGGGCTTGAACGCCAGCCCGAGCACCGCCACCGTCTTGCCGGCGGGATTCCCGCCCAAGGCCGCCCGGATCTTGTCCGTGAACCGCGAGCGCTGCAGCTGGTTGACCTCGATGACGGATCGCAGAATCTTGAAGTCATACTGCACATTCTCCGCGATCTTCAGCTGCGCCCTCGTATCCTTCGGGAAGCAGGAGCCGCCGTAGCCGATGCCAGCCTGCAGGAAATGTCCGCCGATCCGCTTATCCATGCCGATGCCCTTGGCCACGTCCACCACGTCGGCGCCCACCTTCTCGCAGATGTTGGCCATCTCGTTGATGAAGGAGATCTTGGTGGCGAGGAAAGCATTGGCTGCGTATTTGATCAGCTCCGAGGTTTCCCTCGACGTGATCAGGACAGGCGCTTGGAACGCCTCCTGCTGCTTGGCGATCCGCTGGGCCGCCTCCTCCCGCTCAGCGCCGATGACGATCCGGTCCATGTGGAACGTATCATAGATCGCCGTCCCTTCCCGCAGAAACTCCGGGTTCGAGACCACATCGAACTCCACCGGCTGCGGCTGGTGCTTGCGGATGAGTTCCTCCGCCCAGCGTCCGGTGCCTACGGGCACCGTGCTCTTCATCACAATGATCTTGTATCCGTTCATAGCGGCGGCAATCTCCTTCAGAGCCGCTTCCACCTGCGAACGGTCCACATCCCCATCCTCCATCGGCGGCGTTCCGACCGCCACGTAGATGAGATCCGATTTCCGAACCGCTTCCTCGGTACTGGTCGTGAAGCTGAGCCGTCCGGCCTCCATGTTGCGCGTCACCATCTCTTCGAGCCCCGGCTCGTAGATCGGCATCACCGACCGTCTCAGCCGCTCGATCTTGCCTTCGTCCCGGTCCACGCATACCACCTGATGCCCGATCTCGGAGAAGCATGTCCCCGATACCAATCCTACATACCCCGTACCGATTACCGCGATGTTCTCGACAACCATTCCGATTTCCCCCAAAACGTAGTTTGGACCCCCATGATGCCTGGTTTCTGCTATCCCTGTCTCTTTACTGCCACTCTTTGACCAGATCGGTCAAATACGCTCTCAGATGCGGCGCCAGCTCCGGACGCTTCAATGCAAATTCGATGGTCGCTTCTATGTACCCCAGCTTGTCGCCGGTATCGTACCGCTGGCCGCATTGGCGGAATGCCGCCATCCGCTTGCTGGCATTCATCACCCGCAGCGCGTCGGTCAGCTGAATTTCTCCGCCCCGTCCTGGTGGCTGCTTCTCCAGAATCTCGAAGATTTCCGGCTCGATCACATAGCGGCCGATCACGGCCATGTTGGAAGGCGCCTGATCCCGATCCGGCTTCTCGATCAGATCCTCGATGTACTGGATCTTGCCGTCCTGTCCGGCTGGAGAGATGATCCCGTACTTGTTCACATCCTCCCACTCCACCTCCTGCACCGCAATCACCGAGGTTTCCGCCTCTTCATAGAGCTCCATCATCTGCCTGAGACACGGAGGCTCCGAAGCGATGATGTCATCCCCCAGCAGCAGAGCAAACGGCTCGTTGCCGATGAACTTACGGGCGCAGAGCACGGCATGTCCAAGGCCGAGGGGCTCCTTCTGGCGAATGTAGTGAACGTCCATCAGATTGGAGACGTTCTGAACGATCCGGAGCAGCTCGTGCTTCCCGTTCTCCTCCAGCATCATCTCCAGCTCCAGCGACTTGTCAAAATGATCCTCAATCGCCCGTTTATTGCGGCCCGTTACAATCATAATATCCTCGATGCCGGATTCGATAGCTTCCTCCACAATATATTGGATCGCCGGCTTATCGACGATCGGCAGCATTTCCTTCGGCTGCGCCTTCGTAGCTGGCAGGAAGCGCGTACCCAATCCCGCAGCGGGAATGATGGCCTTCTTAATCCGCATGTCCTCTACTCCTCTATCTGTTCCATATTCTGATACCGCTCCGCAGCATGCTCCAGCTGCTTCAGCACTTCGGCGGGCGCACGCTGCGAGCCGAGAGGGGCGTGGAACACCACGCCTCCTCGCTGTCCGTGGTAGTCAGACCCTGCCGTAACGATAAGTCCTCTCGACTCCGCCATGGACCGGTACCGCTCACACTGCTCCGGCGTATGATCGGAATGATAAGCTTCCACTCCGTCCCATCCGGCGCCATCCAGCAGTTCATCCACCAGCGCATCATCGCCATAAATCCCGGGATGGGCCAGAACGGCGGCACCTCCTGCTTCATGGATCCAGGTGATGGCCGTTTCCGGACGGATTCTCGGAGGATTCACATAAGCGGCCCCGCCGGATCCCAGGTATCGGTCGAATGCCTCCCGCAGGGAACGGACAACGCCCTTGTGCATCAGCACCTCTGCGATATGGGGCCTGCCTACGGTTTCATCAGGCTTGCCTCGGCTGTTGCGGAGCGCCAGCACCTCATCCATGGTAATGGCAATCCCCAGTTCCCGCAGCTTCTCCAGCATGAGATCGTTCCGCCGGTCGCGGACGGCCCGAAGCTCCGCCAGACGCTCCAGGAGAAGGGGATCCTCCCACCGTAGATAATATCCCAGAACGTGAATGTCACGCCCGGCAGCCACCGTGCTGATCTCTACCCCCGGCACCACGGTAATTCCTACACGCTTCCCCTCTTCCAACGCCTCTCCGATGCCCGAGACGGTATCATGGTCGGTGATGGCCACGGCAAAAAGCCCGGCCGCCAGAGCCGTGCGGACATTATCCGCAGGCGTCTCCGTCCCGTCCGAGGCAATGGTATGGGTATGCAGATCCGCTTCCCTCAACATATTCATAGGGTTATGGTTCCTCCTGCGGCAATTTCGCCCTTCATAGCATGCAACTTGCAGGCCGATCTGATACCGGTGGGCGGACGATTCAGAGCCATTGGCTCAAATCCCGCTCCCGCATAAAGGTCAGGAAGGTCACCGCAGAGATGGGCAGCAGCGTGGACTTCAGATGAATCGAGTAGAAGTTGCGCATGAAGCGGATGCCTTCGATGCTCTTCGCCTGCAGTATCCCCAGCGCCAGCTCGTGCTTGACGGACGACTGGGACAGGATGGACAGCCCCAGGTTGGCTTCCACGGCAGATTTGACCGCTCCTGTGCTTCCCAGCTCCATCAGGATCTTCATCACAGAGGGATCCTTGCCTCTCCTGAGCAGCTCCTCCTCCATCACCCGGCGGGTTCCGGAGCCCTGCTCCCGGAGAACGAACGGATACTGCAGGGCATCCTCCAGCGTAATCCGCTCCCGATTCGCCAGCTCGTGCCCCGCCGGAACGATCAGCTTCAGCTCATCGGACAGCACCGGCTCCATCTGGACATCCGAATGGTCGATTGGTGCCTCCACCAGACCGAAGGTCAGCTGATGCTGCAGGATTTCGTCCAGGATCTGGGTCGTATTCATCACCTTCATGCTCACCGAGATGTGGGGGAATTCCTTGCCGAAGGGTCCGAGGATTCTTGGCAGGATGTATTCTCCGATTGTCAGGCTGGCTCCCAGCTGAAGCCGGCCTTCCAGCATATGAGTGAAACGGGACATGCCGGTTTCGGTTTCGCGCATCAGCTCAATGCTCCGTTTGGCAAAGGGCAGAAGCGCCCGACCGGCTTCCGTCAGCTCGATCTTCTTGGTGGTTCGCGAGAACAGCTTCGTTCCGAAATATTCTTCCAAGGATTGGACCTGCATCGTAACGGCAGGCTGAGTCATGTGCAGTGCCTGTGCGGCCCCGGAGAAGCTCCCCTTTTCCGCGACGGTAAAGAAAATGTGCAGCTGATGGAAATTAAGCGCCATGCACCGTTCACCATCCTTTCCCTTCCATTCTATAACAAAACAACAAAAAAAGCATTCCGCTCCCCGGACGCTGACGCTCCGTTCACGTATGCTTGCCGTTCGTCATAGAATGAAGCACGGTCTTATTTCCGCTTCCGGCTATTCTTGATCAGGGTCATTCTTCTGGAATGCCGCAGCCAGGAATAGTAGGATTTCAGATCCCGCAGCTCGATCGTTTCGGACATGCGGCCCAGGAAGGTCACCACGATCATCTTGTGAATCATCCCGCCCGTCAAGTCCGTTTCGTGCTCCAAGGGGGCGAATTCGGCGACCATAACCAGATCGTCGTCAATCAGATAGACGTCCTGCTCATTGCGGTAATACGGCTCGATCCGGCCATCCTTCAGCTTGGACCACAGGAAGGAGCAGATGTCCTCGAACCCCGTTCTCTCGTTTTCCACCCGGTCCATCCATCTGGATCTGGCGTGGTTTGTGATGACGATATCCGCAACTTTCTTATCTCCAAGGACGACGTAAAAAGGCTCATAGGTACTCCATCGATCCATTTGTTTGTCTCTCATTCTCCCCACTCCTCTCCGGCCATAACCAGGACCGTAGGCCTATGTACTTTACTCTATATGAATATATAATACCCTATTGGAACTTATTTTCCAATTGATATTTTTACCAGGTTTTATAAAATTTCTTTTAAAGTACGAAGTTTTTTTTGATAATCTAGTCGCATTTTGACGTTAGGACGTGTAGAATCGAGTCCGATCTGGTATATTACTGTTATATTCCGTCTTGATTTCATTACGGAAGGATTGCTCCACCTTCTTGACATAGGGCAGCCGCTGCAGTCCCTTGAGCGTCTCCTCCAGCTTCTCGGTGAACGTATACAGCACCACATACTGCATCTTCTTCGAGATATAATGGATGCTTCCGAAGCGTTCCAGGTTCTTGGCGGGTTTGACGTCGTTCAGCCAGACGATCAGACCGGTTCTTTCTGTAATCATATGATTTCCCTCTCTTTCATAGACGGTTCTTATACAAAAATGAGTAATGTGGAGATGTTCAATCATGTCGGATTCGGAAATTCTGCTTCATGTCACCAGAGGAACCCTAATCGAAAGCGCCCACAGGGGCCACATTGCGGTATCCGACCGGACGGGCCGCATTTTTTATTCGGCGGGGGATCCCCGCAAGGTCATCTATGCCCGGTCCTCCATGAAGCCGATCCAGGCTCTGCCT
Organism: Oryzibacillus soli; assembly: GCF_051594765.1. Classification (NCBI taxonomy): domain Bacteria; kingdom Bacillati; phylum Bacillota; class Bacilli; order Caryophanales; family Paenibacillaceae; genus Oryzibacillus; species Oryzibacillus soli. The sequence continues at coordinate 91,859 of NZ_JBPPGJ010000009.1, read as the reverse complement.
ATCATCGAATCGGGTGCGGCCGATGTATACGGCTTCACGCCGGAGGAGATCGCCTTGCTGTGCGCCTCCCACAACGGAGAGGAGCCGCACACGGATGCGGCGGCTTCCATGCTCCATAAGCTTGGACTACCCTGCAGCTGTCTCCAGTGCGGGCCCCACGCCCCGTTCGATGCGGCTGCCGCCGACAAGCTGGCAGCAGCGGGCACCGCTCCTACGGAGCTCCATAACAATTGTTCCGGCAAGCATGCGGGCATGCTCGCCCTATCTCTCCGGCTGGGTGCGCCGACCGACCACTATATGGAACCCGGGCACCCGGTCCAGCAGCTTATGATCCGCAAGGTCAGCGAGATGTCCGGCGTCCCTGTATCACAACTGGTGCTCGGCACCGACGGCTGCGGTGTCCCCGTGTTCGGGCTCCCGCTGCACCGCCTCGCAGCGGCTTATGCAGATCTGGGTGCACGGAGTATGGACCGTACCGGTGCCCAAGGCCAAGCGGCGGGACGGATTCTGGATGCGCTTCGAGCCCATCCGTTCCAGATCGCCGGATCCGGCCGCTATGATACGCGGCTCATCGAGGTCACGTCCGGACGCCTCGTCGGCAAGATGGGAGCCGAAGGCGTCTTCACCGTCACCTATCCGGAACGTGAACTCGGGTTGGCCTTGAAGATCGAGGACGGCACCCAGCGAGCCATCTATCCGGCTGTTACCGAAGCCTTGGTCCAGCTTGGCTGGTTGGAAGCCGGCGAAGCCGAAGCCCTCGCCGGCTTCCATAAGCCTGTGCTCCATAACTGGAAGGGGACTCCCGTCGGGGAGATACTTCCGGTATTTATGCTGAAGAAGCAAGAGCCTCCCCAGATTTGATCCACGGATGCGTTACCCGCACTTCCCGCTGCAGCTCCCACCGGAGCTGCAGCCTCCGCTTTCCGGCAGCAGCTTGTTCGTAGGAACCTTGATGCTGTCCGATACGGAACGGGCGATCGTCTCGGATACCTCGTACAAGAGATCGTCCAGGCGTTCCTCCGCTTCCTTGAATCGTCTGACGCTCTCCACTCCGTCCAATTCCTCCTGAACGGCTCGGACTGCATCCATAGCCTTGTGGTATTCCGGATGGAAATGACCGAAGCGCTGACACTCCTCGAACAGATCCTTCTGCTTCTGCAGCTTGCGGATCAGCTCTTGAGCCGCCGGATCCTCCGCCATCGCCTTCTTCCATTGGAGATAGTCCGCGGCTTCCCCCGATGCCAGGATCATATCTCCCAGCTCGTATGCGCCGAGCAGCAGCGCGGACATGTCCAACGCAGTTCTTTCCATGACACTCATCGCCGCACTCTCCTCTCTCCTATAACGCGGGCTTCGACTAATCGCTGACACCCGGCAATATAATTCTGATCTGGTCCCACTGGTCCGCCGGAACCGTAATCCTGGTCTGCTCCCGCAGTCCTTCCACCGCCCAGCCCTGCCCGTTCTCCCGGATCGAGAGGGGAATGATCTCCCAATCCTGCACGCCTTTGCCGGCGATGCGGACCGGAGCCTTCCACTCGATAGCCTTCTTGATCATATCCTTCCGGGTGGAGGGGTGATAGGCCGCCAGCCGCTCCAGCCAAGCTGCGGGCACCTGGCTCCATTCGCCCTGGAACGGATCCTGCCCGCCTTCGGGAGACGGCGTGCAGACGGGTTCGATCCTGCCAGGCAGGAGGATCGCCGCCGGAAGTTCCGTCTCCGCCTCATCGAGCTCTTCCTGGCCCGGGTCCGGTACCGCAGCCCCTCGCCGCAAAGCCAATATCCCCAGCCTCTCCAGATGACGCTCCAGCTTGGGAAGATCGGACAACGGAACGGCATACCGGCCCTCTCCCAAGCATTCGGACAGCAGCTCCCTCGCCTCCGGGTCCCCGTCCAGAATATCGCGGCACAGAGGGTCCTGAAGCTCCAAGAGAGCCAGTCCCGTCCGGATGACCGCACGCTCCGCACCGGCCCAATCCCGGATCATAGCCGATACACGGGCATCGATCGGATAAGAGCTGTGCGCCGTCAGAATCTTCAAGATCTCTTCGGCATCCCATCCTCGTGCAATCCCCCGGCAGATGCTGTCCCGGGTTAACCGGAGGACGAACAGGTCTCCGCGGGATATCGTATCGGACCAATCCGTCGCCTTCCATAATAGCTCGAGCGGCGGATAAGGCGTCAGGATCATCTCCAGATCGGGTTGAAGAATCAGGCCCTGATAGGTTTCCCCTTCAGGTTGGGCAGGGTTCGACAAAGCAAACGGCAATTGAAACGCATAGCCTCCGGATGGCGTCTCGCACAGTCGGATCCAGCCCATGGCCTGCAAAGGAAGAAGCCGGGTCCGGACATATTCCGACAACAAGCCGTCGGCTATTCTTTTTATCATACCACAGTCCCGAAGCCATTCAAATAGTCCATCCAGATAATACCACTTGCCAGATTCCGTCTCCTCCAGCTTGGCGAAAGCATGAAGCTCCCAAGCCTCCATGGAGATCTGGGCGTCAAGCCAATACCCGTACAGCTCCCGCTGGACATCTGAAACCGGACGGGCTGTCCATAGATCAACGGCCCTCTCCCGGAGTCTCCATCTGCCGTCCCGAACCGCGATCAGGCCGGAACGCAGAGCCAGGTCCATAACAGCGGCCGCCGCCGGACCGCAGGGCGTCTGCGGGCGGATAGCCAAGCCTGCCGCTTGCAGATCGTCATCCTCGACGATCAGCAGGCTTTCCAGCTTTTTCAGCGCCGGCTTGGGCCAGAAGCCCGTCTTAGTCAGAAGCACCCCGTCATCTTTGAGCATCCCTAGCAGGGTGAGAACATCGTATGCGGCGCATCCCGGGTTCCCTACAGGGAAGCTGTCCACCTCCACGGAAGCCGGTGCCTCGGAGAGATTACCGGGCACCAGCAGCCGCTGCCAGGCTTTCCATGTATCCTCCGGAAGCAGGAAGACCTCGTCACCCCAGGATTTGCGCAAGGCCAGGATCCAGCCGTAATGTCTCAGGACTCCCAGAGCCGCCTTGACATGGGCTCCGCTGATGCCGAAGGACAGTGCCTCCCGTTCCAGCTCCTCCATGGAGAAGGGATGGGAGGCAAAGCGCACGACGGCGCACCGCAGGACCGCTTTCACCCACGGCCGCTGGCGGGAGAGGCCAGCCTCCAGCAGCTCTTGCGAGGATAGGCGCCTAGCCGCCGCCTCCATAAAATCCGGATCCCCGGGTTCGCCCTGGAGGTCCAGCACCCTCCGGTAGTGCTCAAGACGGGATACCGACAATCTCTCCAGCCAAGTACGGAGCTTCATGTCTCCACCTCCACAGACTCCTCGCTGCCGCGTCGGATAAACAGCGCATCATCGGCAGGAAGAGAATCCGACTCCAGAATCTCGTACTGGTAGCCCTGCTCCAACAGGAACAGCTGCCGGTTGCCGGCAAAATCCTGTTCCTTGGAGTCCTTCGTCACCAAGGTATAGAAGAAGGCTTCGTTGCCGCCTTTTTTGGGCCGCAAGATTCGTCCCAGCCGTTGGGCCTCCTCCTGCCGGGAGCCGAAGCTGCCGGAGATTTGAACCGCCACGGAAGCATCCGGAAGATCCACGGCAAAATTTGCGACCTTGGAGACCACCAGGCACTTCAGACTGCCTTCCCGGAACGCTTGAAACATCCTCTCCCTCTCGTCCTGCTTCATCTCGCCGGATATCATGGGCGCTCCCGTCCGCTCCGAGACGGCCCGCAGCTGGTCCAGGTATTGGCCGATGATCAGGATCCGGTCCTGGCTCGCGGAGTGAAACCGCAGAATCCGGTCGATCCAGCTTAGCTTAAGCGGGTTCTCCCCGGCAATCCGTATCTTATCCCTCGCTCCCGAGAAGGCGTACCTCATCCCGTCCTCCTCCTCGAACGGCACCCGGACTTCCCTACATTGGACTTTCGCCAGCCACCCTTCGGACTCCAGCCTTTTCCATGGGGCTTCGAAACGTTTCGGCCCGACCAGCGAGAATACATCCGCCTCGCAGCCGTCCTCCCGGATCAGAGTAGCCGTCAGGCCCAGACGCCTCTTGGCCTGCAGCTCCGCCGTAACCCGAAACACCGGTGCCGGAAGGAGATGGACCTCGTCGTAGATGATAAGTCCCCAATTCCGCTTGATGAACAGCTCCATATGCTCGAAGGCTCCGTCTTTCTGGCCCCGGTGGGTGAGAATTTGATAGGTCGCGATCGTAACCGGCCGGACCTCCTTGCGTTCCCCGCTGTACTCGCCGACCATGGACGGGTCCAGATCCGTCTTCTCCAGCAGCTCCCGCTTCCATTGGCGGACCGACGTCACATTGGGAGCGAGGATCAAGGTCTCCTCCCGGTACTGCTCCATGGCAGCCAAGCCCACCACCGTCTTACCGGCCCCGCAGGGAAGCACCAGCACCCCGCTGCCGCCCGTGAAGCCGCCCCGACGGAACGCCTCCACCGCCTGCTCCTGATAGTCCCGGAGCCGGAAGCGTGCCCCGTTGGGCAGTGTTTCTCGGATGCGGAACGGCAGCGGCTCCCCGTGAACGAAGCCGGCTGCGTCCTCCACAGGGTAGCCCTGCCGGATCAACTCCTGCTTGATCCGCCCTCTTTCGCCCGGCTTGACCTCCACTGCGAGCGGCTCCCTGTTGCCGTTCAGCAAGCGGACGACGGAGGGCAAGGATCGGAGTGTCTGCAAGGCTTCTTCGTCTGAGGAATGCAGCAATAGCGCCCCGGACTCATCGCTGGTTAAGCGGAACATGCCGTACCGTTCCATGGTCTGCCGGATGTGCATGCGAATCGTCTGCGGCAGTCCCAGCTTGCTGTTGGCGTGCAGAAACCGGCAGATGCTCTCCGGATCCAAACCGGATGCGGCAGCGTTCCAGAGCGACAGCGGACTGATGCGGTACAGGTGAAGATGGCCCGGGCTTTTCGCCAGCTCCGCGAACAGGGACAAGGTATCCCGGACCTGCGGCGCTTCCGGGTGGTCGGCGGCCAGCCATACCGTCAGATCCTTCTGGATCAGAAGCGGAGGCTCCTCGGTCAGCCATTTCATCGTATCCCTTCCTTCGGAGTAATAGAATATTGGTATTCTTTCTAGTATGCCCAAGGGTCCCGTATCCTTTAACTTTCCCATACGCTAAAATAAGAGTGCAGCTTACATCCGGGGGGGTTCGACATGATATTCAAGAAAGCAGGACTGGCCCTGCTGATCGCCCTGGCGATGACTGCCACGGCTTGCACAACCTCCGTCTCTCCGCCTTCCTCCGGAAGGAAACCGGCTTATGCTTCTGCCATCCTAGAAGCTTATCCGGATCTTAACGGCCATACGCCGGAAACCTATGTCGTCAAACGGGTGGTGGATGGGGATACACTGGAGACCGCCACTAAGGAGAGAATCCGGCTCATCGGGGTGGATACCCCAGAGACGGTCAAACCCGGTTCTCCGGTCGAAGCTTACGGCAAGGAGGCCAGCGATTACGCCAAATCTAGACTGACGGGCAAAACCATCCTTGCTTACGCCGATGCCGAAGACAAGGACAAGTATGGTCGGCTGCTGAGGTATATCTTCATTCAGGGCGAGACCCGGATGTTCAATGAGGAGCTGATCGCCGAAGGCTACGCCAACTTGATGACGGTTCCGCCCAACGTGATGTATTCGAAGCAATTTCAAAAGCTCGAGAGAGAAGCGCGCAGCGGCAAGAAAGGGCTATGGGCTGCCCAGCAAGCCACAAAATAAAAACCTCCATGCCCATCGTAAGGGCAGGAGGTTTCGATATTGATTATTTACCGGCAGTAGTCAGATCCTTCTCGGAGATCTTGCTCAGAGCATCCCCGGCTTCGTCCTCGAACTTGTCGCGGACTGCCAAGTCCCCGATGGCCACAACACCGACCAGGTTGCCGTTGTCGACGACGGGCAGACGTCGGATCTGGTTTTTCGCCATCAGCTTCGCGGCTTCGTCGATGGTGGTGTCCGAAGTGATGGTCGTCACGTCATTGCTCATCACCTTCTCCACCTTGGCGGAGCCCTCATTTTTCTCCGCATAGCCGCGGACAACCAAGTCACGGTCGGTCACAACACCGAGGAGCTTCTTGCCGTCCACCACCGGCACGAAGCCGATATCATTCTTCGCCATCAGAACAGCGATCTCGTAGACGTTATCCTTCAGAGTCACCGTTGCGATATCCGTTGTCATAATGTCCTTGACGGTTTTCTTCTGCATCCGTATCTTCCTCCTCCAGAAGTGATATCAATTGCCCCATTAGAATTCCCGGAGGAGGAGAACCCATGCTGTTTAATTGCTGCCATTCAGCCGGTCGACGGCCAGGGAAGCCAGCAGCTGAGCCGATGTGAGGAGGGCCGATTCGTCCAGATCGAACTTCGGGTGATGGTGTGGAGCGGTAATGCCTTGATCCGGGTTCCCTGCTCCCACGAAGATGAACGCCCCGGACACCTTCTCCAGATAATAGGCAAAATCCTCCCCCGCCATAATCAGGGGCGATTCCGCCACCCGGTCCGCTCCGAACAGCTCCCGTCCGACGCGCAGGACACGGTCCGCTTCTCCGTCATGATTCCGGACCGGCGGATAGCCTAGCTTGTAATCCAGATCGTATTCCGCTCCAAACATGGAGCAGGTATCCGCCAGCACTTTCCCTATCCGATCCTGAAGCTGGATTCGGAGCTCGGGATCGAAGGTCCGGACGGTCCCGCTGATGCTGGTCCGGTCTGCAATGACATTAAAGCCGGTACCCGCGTGGAACATTCCGACGGAGATAACCCCCGGTTCCACAGGGTTCACGTTGCGGCTCACGATGGATTGCAGATTGACCACCAGGTGTGAGCCGACCATGATGCTGTCAACGGTCTCATGGGGAAGCCCTCCGTGACCGCCCTTGCCGATGATCTCCAGCACAAATTCGTCCGCCGCGGCCATGAGCGCCCCGCCCCTCGTATAGACCGTACCTGCCGGAAACGGCGTCCACAGGTGCACACCGTAGATGGTGTCCACACCTTCAAGTGCTCCGGCCTCGATCATCGGCAACGCCCCGCCCGGACTGATTTCTTCCGCTGGCTGGAAGATGAACCGGACGCTGCCCTTCAGGACTTCGCGATTCGCAGACAGCCACTTCGCCGCCCCCAGCAGGGCGGCCATATGGCCGTCATGCCCGCAAGCATGCATGACACCGGGAATGGAGGACGAGTACTCGCAGCCCTTCTCATCCTGAATCGGCAGCGCATCCATGTCGGCGCGAAGCGCGACGCGGGGACCCGGGCTCCCGCTATCCAGATCACCGATCACGCCGTGCCCTCCGGCGTTGCGCCTCACCCGGATGCCGAATTCCTCCAGCTTGTCCGCCACCCAAGCCGCCGTCCGCTGCTCTTGGTAGGAAAGCTCCGGATGGCGGTGCAAATACCGGCGCCATTGCACCATTTCGGGGTGCAGCGCCTTAAGCTTCTCGATTCCGCCCTTCATCGGTACCCTCCGTTTCCTATTCGTTCCATCATATATTTTATCCTTACCGTTCATTGTAACAAATGAAGATGGCTCTTTCACCCTGAATGGGAAAAGGACCTCATTCTCCCCTTCAATGTTTGTCACAATTCTGACACATTTGCAGCAAAATACGCTTCCATGGACGTCTTGCAGAACTTGGGGAAACATACTATCATGAGAATGATACTCAGATAGCAATAACATGAAAAAGCAACCACCCTAGGAGGCGTTACCCGTGATTATTGAAAACTCCGGCGTCAAGGGCTTGAAAAGCGACCTGGCGCACTTGGATGAAGTCGCAGAAGGCTTGGGATTCGTACGTTGGCAGTGGGAATATTACCGCGCCACCTATGATTATAAGCTCCAAAGCGGCTCCGAGGAATATTTCCTCCGCGTCAATGCCCGCGTGGAATCCGGCAAGCTTGAAAGCGCCTATGCCGTCCTGGTGCTGGACGATGTGTATATCGGCAAGACCTCCTTCCCTCATGGATTGGATTATGAAGCGGCCGTTCCCGCCGACGTCCTTCAAGGCGCTAAGAGCAAGCTTGCCGAGTTACAGCAAGCCCTGACCGACTAAGCGGGCCTCCTATGAATCCCTCGCGCAGAGGAACGCCGGATTACCTGCTGCTCTTTCTTACGCTGGCCTTGTCCGCCTTCGGAGTCCTGATGGTGTTCAGCGCCAGCTCCATGTCCGCCATCTACCACCGTGACGGCAACGCCCTGTTCTACACACAGAAACAGGTATTGGGTATCGTCCTGGGGATCATCGGCATGGTCGTGACCATGAATATCCATTATACGAAGCTGCGCAAGATGACCTTGCCCTTCGGCCTGTTCGTGCTGTTCCTGCTCATCCTCGTCCCGATCATAGGCGTGAACGTGAATGGTGCACGAAGCTGGTTTAAGATCGGCCCCCTTCAACTGCAGCCTGCCGAATTCGCCAAAGTGGCCATCGTCATGTACCTCGCGGCCATCATCTCCAAGAAGCAGGACAAGTTCCGAAGCTTCCGCGGGGGATTGCTGCCTGCTCTTGTTATGGTCGGACTGGTATCCGGATTGATACTGCTGCAGCCGGACCTTGGATCGACCATCGTCTTGTGTCTCGGAGCGCTGCTGGTGATGATCGTCGGAGGAGCCAATCTTAAGCATCTGTTTCTGTTGGCAGCGGGCGGAACCGCTCTCTTCGCCATAGTAGGAGGCATCATGCTTCTGGCTAACCCGTCCTTGCTGGACGGCAGCTACAGGCTGGCCCGGATCACCACCTACCTGGATCCGTGGTCCGACGAGCGCAATGCGGGCTATCACATCGTACAGTCGCTCTACGCCTTCGGTCATGGAGGCTTCACCGGAGCAGGCTTCGGCCAAAGCATCCAGAAGCTGCACTTCCTGCCGGCTCCCCATAACGACTTCATCTTCGCCATTATAGGAGAAGAGCTGGGATTCATCGGAGGGTCGCTGTTTCTTCTGGCCTACCTGCTCTTTATCTGGCGCGGCATCATCGTATCCTTACGGTGCTCGGATACATACGCAAGCCTGGTCGGGATCGGGATTATCGGCACCATCGGCATCCAAGCCCTGATCAACCTGGGTGGCGTCACCAACAGCATCCCGCTGACCGGCGTTACGCTTCCCTTGATCAGCTATGGAGGCTCTTCCATGCTGGTCACCTTGAGCAGCATGGGCATCATTCTCGGCATCTCCCGGGATTACAACCGCGCAGCCGATGCAGAGGCGCCGGACAAGCCGCGACGTTCGGGAGCCAAGTCCGGACGAACTGTAACCGGCTGAGTCATAACGTGAGCAAGTAAAAAGGGTGAAGGCCCAGGCCTTCACCCTTTTTGTTTGCCGCCTTACTTCAGCTTTGCAAGCTCTTCGGCTTCTTCTTCGCGGAAGGATACGCCCTCGACCTTGACGTTGACCTCCACGACTTGCAATCCGGTCATGTTCTCGATGGCTTCCTTGACGTTGAATTGGAGCTCCCGGCATACCTCGTGAATCTTCGAGCCATATTGGGTAATGACGCGGAGGTTTACGATGGCTTCCACCTGCCCGACCTCTACCGTAATGCCCTTCTGTACGTTCTTGCCGCTCAATCGTTTGGCCAATCCTTCCGAAATGCCGCCGGACATACCCGTAATTCCGGGGGTCTCCATTGCCGCGAGGCCGGCAATGGTCGCCACGACATCGTCGGAAATGCGGATCAGCCCCGTATCGTTCGTATCGGACATGATTCTCCGCTCCTTTGCCGGAAACCTCCGGCCATAATCGATCTCTTCTCTATTATAATGATGGCGGGAACCCCCAGTCAACGAGATGGGGGAACGGCACCGGATCCACTTCAGGCACAAATAACGGTTGCCTAGTTCCGCTCCACCCGGTATATTAGAATAGGTTTTGGTTGTATTGGCCATATTTTACATAGCGGGGTGACAGATTTTGAAGAAAAATTGGTTTTACATCGCGTTGGCCTTATCCTTCCTGGCCAGCGGGGCCGCCCACTACGCCCATCTGAATGCGACGGTTCAGTTCATCCTGGCGGGGCTCGCCATCGTATTCGTAGCCGGATTCCTCGGCAAGGCGACTGAAAGCGTCGCCCACTACGCGGGTGACCGGTTAGGCGGTTTTCTGAACGCAACCTTCGGCAACGCAGCAGAACTTATCATCGCCATCATCCTGATCAAGGAAGCCGTGAATGGTAATCCGGCGCTGTTCGAGATGGTCAAGGCCAGCATTACCGGCTCCATCATCGGGAATCTCCTTCTGGTTCTGGGGCTTAGCATTCTCCTGGGCGGACTCAAGTTCAAAACCCAGGTGTACAACGTGCGCATGGCCACTCACAGTGCGTCGCTCATGATACTCGCCGTTGTGGCGCTGTTCATTCCGGCCATGTTCGCTCCGAAGATGAACAAAGAGCATATGGACACGCTGAGCCTGAGTGTGTCGGTTATCCTGATCATCGCCTATTTCCTGTGGCTCCTCTTCTCCATGGTCACCCACAAGAACGAGCTGGCCGATGAAGCGGTCGAGCACGGCGAAGCTCCATGGTCCAAGGGAATGTCCATCGCCTTCCTGGTACTGGCTACCGCCATGGTGGCCTTGGTCAGCGAATGGATGGTCGGTACACTGGAAGAATTCGCCCACGAGTATGGGCTCACCGAGCTGTTCCTCGGTACCTTCGTCATCGCCATTGTCGGCAACGCCGCCGAGCATTCTGCCGCCATCATGCTGGCCATGAAGAATAAGATCGGCGCCGCCGTCGAGATTGCAGTGGGAAGCAGCCTGCAGATCGCCTTGTTCGTGGCCCCGGTCCTCGTCATCATCAGCGCGCTGATGGGCAATACGATGGATATCGTATTTACGGTGTATGAGCTGGCTGCCATCGGTGTCGCTGTCTTCATCGCCAAGTCCATTACCAGCGACGGGCAGACCGAGTGGTACGAAGGCGTTCTTCTTCTCTCCGTGTACATCATCCTGGGCTTCGCGTTCTACCTCATTTAACAGATCAGGGACAAAAAAAGTCCGAAGGAGTAACCGCAGGGTTACTCTTTCGGACTTAATGCGTCGTATAATTCCGCCAAATTCCGCTCCAGCTTGCTGATGATGGCCTTGCCGTCTTCCTCGTGCACCAACCCCGCACGTATGGCAAAGTCAATTTCCCGGGAGAGACCGTACATTTGGGTGTCCAATACCTCTTCATACAAGGGGCATTTCCGGGTCGTCAGATTCTCCATTTGTATTTCAATCAGCTTCTCGATTTTATCCGCATCTTCCTGAAGAAGACCGAGAGACTTCATCTGTAGGTCCCGCATTATATCCGCCGCTTGCATTCTAGAACTCCCCCTACCCGAAATAAAAGCATAACGGCTCATCCGCCGAACACGCTTTACCGGAAATCGAACCTTTGCACCGCAAAGGCAAACCTCTCTTATGTTCTATATTATTCGATATTGAAAGAATAAACAAGTCAATGCCCCGCAACAAAAAAGAAGGTGCTCCCGATTGGGGAACACCTTGTTCGTATGCCGTGAATTAGTCGTTGACGACAGTAACGGACATGTTGTGCTTCGCAAACACATCCGTCATGGCCTTCTTCGCGTCTTCGGCATCCGGGCCGTGTACGTGCAGATTATAGGTACCCGTGGTCAACAGGGTGGTGAACAGACCCAGGATGCTCTTCACATCGATGTACTTGTTCTCGAACTGGAGTACGATGGAAGAACGGAATTTGTTAGCGGTTTGGGAAATTTCAACAATAGCGGCATTATTCGCGTTAGGCATGGGGAATCCCTCCGTTATGTAATCTATTTACAACCAAAACTTACCTCTATCATACATGTGAAAAGGGTTTCAAGCAAGATGAACTTTTCCATTGCCGGCAACGGTTGGAATCGATCAGATCAGGTTCTCGGGGTTCAGCCTTTGCAGCTCCGGAATCACGAATCGGCCGTCCTTGCGGATCAGCACATCGTCGAACCAGACCTCCCCGCCGCCATAGTCGGGCCGCTGGATCAAGACCAGGTCCCAGTGAACGCTGGATTGGTTGCCGTTGTCGGCCAGCTTGTAGGCTTGCCCCGGCGTGAAATGCAGGCTGCCGTCGATTTTCTCATCGAACAGGGTGTCCTTCATCGGGTGTTTGATGTAGGGATTGAAGCCTAGGCTGAATTCACCGATATAACGGGCACCCTCATCGCTGTCCAGAATCTCGTTCAGCCTCTGTGTGTCGTTGGCCGTGGCTTCCACGATCTTGCCGTCCTGGAAGACAAAGCGGATGTTCTCAAAGGTAATGCCGTTGTACACCGAAGGAGTGTTATAGCAGATGGTCCCGTTAACGGACCGCTTTACCGGCGCGGTATACAGCTCTCCGTCCGGGATATTGCGCCTTCCGCAGCACTTCACGGCCCCGATCTGCTTGATCGAGAAGCGGAGGTCCGTACCGGGACCGGTAATCCGGACACGGTCCGTTCTCTCCATCAGCGCCTTCAGCGGGTCCATGGCGGCCGCCATTTTGGAATAGTCCAGGTTGCATACGTTGAAGTAGAAGTCCTCGAAGGCCTCGGTGCTGGTGCCTGCCAGCTGGGCCATGGACGGAGTGGGATAACGCAGCACCACCCAACGGGTGTTCTCGACACGCTGGTCCGAATGGACGGGCTTGCTGTAATACCGGCTGTACAACCGCGTCCGATCATCGGGCACGTCCGATTTCTCATTGACATTCTCGCCCGACCGAATGGCGACGTAGCATTGCATCTCCTTCATGCGGATCAGATCCATCTCAGCCCAAGCGCGGACATGCTCCTCCGTCAGGCCCTTCAGGACCGATGCTTCCACTGCGGGATCCCGCAGCTCCACAAAGGGCTGTCCGCCCCGCTTATACACTTCCTCAACCAAGCAGCGGACCAGTTCGCGCTCCTGTCCGACCATGTCGATCAGAACCTTCTCCCCTGCCTGGACATCCATGGAATATTGCACCAGATTCCGTGCCAGAATCTGCAATCTGGGATCTCTCAAGAAACCTTCTCCTCCTTAGGCATGCGGCCTTATTCCGCCGGCTTGCCGGACAGCTTGTTCTTGAAGAAGCTGCCGACCAGCAAAAGCAAGATAAAGATCACGCATAGGACGAACAGCCGTCCCTTGTATTGGTTATAGTGGATCAGATCGTGTCCGATTAACGATTCCAGAAGCACGATCGGAAGCTTGCCTACAATGGTCCCGATCACGTAATCCCGCATCCTCACCCGCGTAACGCCAGCTCCGAAGCTTATGGCCGTGGAGGGAATGACTGGGATCAGCCTGCCCATCAGCACATAGAAGAACCCGTGCTTCTCCATCTTCTTGTTAAAGCCCGTCACAGCGGGATAGCGGGTCAGAAACCGCTCCACCCTGGAGTGACCGAAATAGCGGGCAAACATAAATGCGGCGATAGCTCCGAGAACCGCCATGCTGTAGTTGAGCAAGAAGCCCCAATACAGACCGAACACCAAGATGTTGGCTCCGGCAACCAGAACGAACGGAACAAAGGGCACGATCACTTGAATGAATACGATCGCCGCGCCTAAGAAAACGGAAAAGACCCCGAAGGACCGGAGGTAGTCGGAGAGCTCTTCAACATTCAATAGGGAGAGCCTATGACCGGCGCGCGAATTCAAGAGGAAGATGACCAATACGATGATGACGGCTGCGGGAAGAATGAAGCGGATCCCATTCCGAGCGAAGCTTCTATTCAAAACTATGATCCCCCTTTGATATAACCCTCCCCTATTGTATCATGTTTAAATTCGATGTAAATGTCTCCCTCCAAAGTTCAAAGAGACGACAATCCTTTTTAGGGCGAGCCGGACGCAGCTTGGCCAAATTGATAAACGGTCCGGATGGTTTCGCTTCTCTCGCGGCCATCCGCCGTATACTGAAGCTTGTTCTCCACCGTCACCGTATCCGGACGGACGGCCCCACCCTTCAAGCGGACCGTGACGGTCCCCCCTGCCTGGAGGGTCCCTAGTATTCCCTCCATCTTGCTGCGCGCCAGATTCAAGCTGTCGGTCAGCTCCGATCTCAGCCGAACCGCCTCCGTGCCGGACAAGCGCGCCGTCCGCTGCTCGATAATCCCGGCCGCCCCCGCCTCCATGGCGGAGATACGGCTCTTCCACTCCCGCTTGTTCCAGGCGGTCCAAGCCTCCGGCTGCCCTTCTGCGGTGAGCACCGTCACTCCAGCGGCCCCTTGTTCCTCCGTCAGCTTCACGGTGTAGCCGCCCTCTCTCAAGAGCTTGACGATGTCCCCAGGCGCCGGAGCAGTGTCTGGTCCGGAACCGGAAGTCCCGGCCGCCTCGGCCTTCAGCCGGGGGACCGCTACGCCGTCCGCCAGCACCTCCGTCTCGGTCCGGTAGGCGGGCTTTTCTTTTTCAAGAAGAGACATGGTTCGCTCCATCAGCCGCCCGGCACGGTCCCCTGCCGCTTCAGGGGACGCCCCGTAGCCGGTGCACCCGGCCAGGAATACTGCTGCCGATAGAGCCGCTGCCGCGACTGCTTGCTTGCAGAATATATTGCGCATAGGGTTTCCTCCGTGTACCTCGTTTCCCTTAGGGTTTACGAAACAGGGGCCGGCCTATACGGACCGTTCTTCTAAATGCCAAAAAGCCGCTCCTCCCGGAGCGGCCGTTAACACTGAATTCTCCTCTACTCTTCTCAACCCACCATCACCCGGTTGCGCCCTTCGTGCTTCGCCTTGTATAAGGCCATATCGGAACGATAGAAGAGATTCTCCACACTGATCTTGTCATCCTCCCAGTTCCATTCGGAGACGCCGCAGGACACCGTTACGCAGGGGTTCGTCTCTTCCTCCACCCTGCTGCGGATCCGCTCCGCGATGCGCAGAGCCTGCTCGGTCGTCACCTGCGGCAGGTAGACGGCCAGCTCTTCTCCGCCCCAACGAGCGGCAATGTCCGAATCGCGGATGCTGGTCCGGATGATCCGGCTCACCTGAACCAGAATGGTGTCGCCCACCTGGTGGCCGTACGTGTCGTTCACGGACTTGAAGTGGTCAATGTCCACCACGATCAGGGAGCCGCAGAAATCCTTCTTCTGGTTCAGCCCCACCTGCTCGTCCAGATAGTGCCGGGCGTACAAGCCGGTCAGGGTGTCCGTAATGACCATGCGCCGCACCTCCGCATGTAGGGAGGCATTAGCCAGAGCCAAGCCGATGTGGCCGGCCAGCACTTGAAGCAGCTTGTAATTATCGTACGTAAAATAGCCGGGGACCCGGTGGGAGACGAGGATGACACCTTGAACCTCATCGTGGACCAGCAGCGGGGCGGCGATCAAGGATCTCGAACCGGTAACCTGCATCAGCTTTGATTGGGCTGAAGGATGTTGGCCGTAATCCGATACGATGACCGGCTCCTTGGAAGCGAAGACGACACCGGCATAGCCGTAGTTCTCTTCGAAGGTCTCGAAGAGCATCGCTGCTACATTGGTAGATTGGACGACGAATTCATGCCTCTCTTTATCCAATTGAAGGATGCAGCAGAAGTCGGCGTGGAATATTTTGGTCAATTCCGCCGACGCGAAATTGAAAATCTCGTTCAGCTTCAGGCTCTGGTTCAGCCTCTTCGTCAGCTCATTGATGAGCCGGAGCTCACTGACCAGCACGTTGGACTGCTCGTAGAGCTTGGCGTTCTCGAAGGCGGAGCCCGCCGCAACGGACAGAACCTTCAAGAGCTGAGCATCGAAGCTGTCGAAGGAGCCTTCGTGAGAATGAATGTGGAGAACGCCGTAGATCCCCTGCTTGCCGCTGATGGGTACGGCCATCTCGTACTTTCCCGGGAAGGGTCCGCGGCCCGTTACGATCCGGCCTTCCATGAAGGCCTTGGTGCACAGATCCTCCTCCTGCTTGACGAACCGGAGGGGCTTCACCTCCAGATTGGTGCTGTGCTGGTCCTGGGTCATAAGCAGGTCGATCTTGCAATCGGGATAAATATAACGGATGCGTTTTACGATCTCCGACAAAATCTCATCCGTATCGATCTTGGAGTAGAGCTCATTGGCCATCTGGAAGAGGAGCTCCTTCTTGCTGGCTTCCCGCTCCTTGCTTTGCCGCTCCTGGGTTAATCGGACGCCGGCCTCCCGCTCCGCCAGGTAATTCAGATAGGCGGGGTAGCCGGCGGCCAGATGGAACAGCCCCTGCCCATCCACGGCGGTCGGCTCGCCGCCCCAGTACCAGCCCAGCACCAGGGCTGTCTCCGAATCGCCCGTGCGCAGCGCGGCCATCGCCAGCCGTCCGCCGGCGGGCAGGAGCTCGTCATCGAACACGGCTCCTCCCGACGTGAAGCGGCGGACATGGCCCGACAGCTCCTCCTTCATGCTTCCCGGCACCGTTCGGACCGGGGACCGGGCATGAATCCAGCTGCCTGCGGCGTCCGATACGAACCAGACCGCTTGGCCCAGAGCCGTGACCGCTTCCATGTGGGCGGACCACTCCTGGAAAGCATCGCATGCCAGCTTGATCCACTCCCGGTCGCTGCTGAACCGTTCCGCAGTACAATTGCATGTTAAAGGGATAAAACGGGGTCCGAACAACCGGCTGTCCGCAGCCGGCAGACCCATGCTTCGGTCCGTATCCGGTCCCTGCAGGCCATAGCGGTGACTTTCCATATTCCGACTCCCTCATTTTCCACTCGATTTGAAAAAATGTCGCCCGAAATCCTTCTTATAGTCATATGATACTATTTTTCCGCACAAGTTGCATCTATGTTTTCACGAAAATTAAGAGCTGCAGATCTTGACTTTTGTCAGAGGTTTCTTATAATATATTTTGTTGAGTACACGCGGATGACTTCCGCATGGTTCGAATACAAAGTGTCACCCTCACTGATTTTGTTGCTGACGGAACAGCGGCTGAACTTTTCTGTCAGGCGGAGCCCTCTTCAACAGGACTTCTTGAACAAAGTCGGGCACTTCGATTTCACCATGGATCACGTCAACTAAACCAACAACCAAAGGAGTATGTTGATACATGGCACGTTACACAGGTCCTAAATTTAAATTGAGCCGCCGTCTGGGCATTTCCCTGAGCGGTACAGGCAAAGAATTGAGCAAGCGTCCGTTCCCTCCGGGTCAGCATGGCCCCGGCCAGAAGAAGAAGATGAGCGGCTACGGCATTCAGCTGCAAGAGAAGCAAAAGCTTCGCTTGATGTACGGCTTGAACGAGAAGCAGTTCCGCAACCTGTTCGATAAATCCGCTAAGCTGAAAGGTATCCACGGCGAGAACTTCATGTTCCTGCTGGAGAGCCGTCTGGACAACCTGGTTTACCGTCTGGGCCTGTCCAACTCCCGTGCAGGCGCACGTCAGCTGGTCGCTCACGGCCACGTGCTCGTAAACGGCAAGAAAGTAGACATCCCTTCGTACCTCTGCCAAACCGGCGACGTGGTAAGCCTGCGCGAGAGAAGCCGCAGCCTGTCCGTCGTGAAGGAAGCCTTGGCTAACCGCAACTTCCTGCCGAACTACCTGGAATTTAACGACGCTGCTATGGAAGGCCGTTTCGTCCGTTACCCGGAGCGTTCCGAGCTGAGCCAAGAAATCGACGAGAAGCAAATCGTCGAGTTCTACAGCCGTTAATCCTTAGCCCGATTGAACAAAAAACCTTGGATCTTTCGATCCAAGGTTTTTTTGTGCTATTCTCCTAAGCCTGCCACCTCCAGAAGATCCATGAACCGCTCGATCTCCTCCGATGACCGTTCGGGCTCGTAATAGCTGACGCACCAGGTTAGTGAATCCTCATAGGAGCTTGCTCCCGCCATAAAAGACGGCCCCCTCATGGCCGGGGTCAATAAATAAGCGGCGGAAACCGCCGTCTGGCCGAACCGCCAAGGCGTACGGGACAGAATCCCGAGATTGGACCACATCGGGGACGCCCGTCCCTGCTGCTCCGTCCGCCCCCGAAGCTTAGCCAGAGCCTCCTTGGCTGAAGCGTACGTCATCCCCCGGTGCATCATCTCCATGGACAAGGCCCCTTGAAGGCCGGGACGGCATGCTTTTTCGGCTGCCATGATCCGGCTGACGGCGGACACAAGCTCCGGGAAGCACCCCCATAGGCCCTTAGGGATACGCACCGGGATATAGCTTGACAGATTGCATAGGGTTCCCGCCCAACCGTCCGGAGCCCAGCGTCGGAGATCTACCGTGCTCAGGATCTCGGCCGGCTCAGCCTCGTCCGTCCGGAGCCCATGCCGGTAGAATGCCGTAAACAGAATGGAGAGCAGAAGATCATTCATCGTCGGTCTGCCCGGCAGAGATTCCCGTAGCTGTTCCAGACCGCTCAGCTTCACCGTTCTCCGGGCGTTCCGTGGCACGGCACCGTCCGAGCCGGCTTTGCGGTAGGGAAAGGCCATGGTGGGCGGTTGCATCCCGTGAGCATGGAAGGCAGCCCTCAGATCCCCGATCCCCCAGGTCCGGAACACAGCCGTGGGATCGCCCCGGTCGATGCGGCCGACGCCAGGCTGGTACCCCGGTTCTTCCAATACCCGATTGTACATGCGGTGGAGGAGGCGCAAATAATCGCCTGCTCCCCGGCCGTCACAGCAGGCATGATCCAGCTTGATCACCAGAGCGTCTCCATCCGATGCCTGAACCAGTGTCACTTCCAACATACGGCCCTCCTCCAGCCTGCGGGTGAAGACGGACTCCAACTGCTCCGCCGCGTTATTGCCCCCCGCCTCGATCCGCAACCAGCCCTGCCGTTCCAGATCCGGCTCCCAGTACGGCTCAGCCGGGTGCTCCACGAAGCGGCAGCCCAGAATCGGCTCCGCTTCCATCGTCAACCGCACCGCCCGGTCTGCCACATCAGGATCCAACCGGCCCTCCAGTTGAACCACGCCCTGGAGCAGCGCATCTGTGGTATGCGCTCTGCCCATATAATTCGCCCAATCCTGTCCCCCCGCCGGCACATGGCCGTTCGGCAATCCTCTGTTTGTCATCCCTACCGGACCTCCTCTTCCCCTGCGGATGGCTCCATCTTAGCAGGTTCAGCAGGCGGCCCGTTTGACCTTTTGTGCGGACTTGGCACCACTCCACGCAGTACTAAGACTGCACCGGAAGCCACATCTCGAAGGTGCGGTCATGCTTGTACTCCGACCCGTATCGCTCGAAGAAATGGATCCCGTCCCCGTCCCGCAAGCGGATGCCGGCGAGCAGGACGGACCGGAACATATCCCGGATCACGGTCCGGTGCTTGCCCTTCAGGTCCATGGTGTACCGGAAGACCGCATAGTCACCGGCAGGGAGGACAAACTTCTCCAGCTCCGCAAATAGTCCGTCCTCTGCCGGCTCGAATCCGGAATAGTAAAGTACACACGAACCATTATTCGGATCCGGGCAGGACACATTATAGAGAACGGTTATCTCCTGTCTCCTCCCGTAATCCATCGCCAGTCCGGTCACCATCTCCGTGAGCAGGTCCTGTTCCTCCTCCCGGTCCGGGTGGAAGGAGCGGCTTCGACCTCGCAGAATCCGCACGGACGTCAATCGCTCGCTGCGGAAGGGCACCATCAATTCCTTATGATGGTGCACGAACTCCCTCTCCACCACCTGGAGCGGCATCCGGATCGGAAGATCCGGGCATTCCCTCCGGCAGGCCTCCGGCGTAATGCCGTAGCAAGTCTTGAACTTGCGAGTGAACGCCTCATGGGAGCCATACCCGCAATCCAAGGCGATGTCCAGCATCCGACGGTCCGTTTCCCTTATCAGCCTGGCCGCCTCCGCCATCCGCCGCTGATCGATGTATTCCTTCACGTTCAACCCCGTAAGCGCCTTGAATATCCGCTGGTAATAATACCGGGACATATGGCACCGGTCCGCCAGCTCACCGACGGCTACCCCCTCTGGAAGCCGAGACTCGATTACGGCAATGGATTCCCGGATTGTATCAAAATAGTTCATCCCGCTCCCCCCTTCCGGGATTCTATACGGAAAAACCCGCCGGATAAGCTCCGGCGGGTTCATCTCTCCTCTTAGTCCGGCAGACGGACGAGGAAGTAGTTTTTCTTGCCGCGGCGGATGATCAGGTGGGCACCGCCGATGCGGCCCAGCCCGCTTACCTTGGCTTCCAGGTCGGTAACCTTGGTGCCGTTGACGGTAACGGCGCCGCTCTCTACGTCCTGGCGGGCTTGACGCTTGGAAGGAGCCGCCTTCGCGGCGACCAGCAGGTCCACGAGGCCCATCTCCACATCCTCCACGGTCGTGGAGGGCACATCCTTAAACGCCTCTTCCAGCTCTTTGCGGGAGAGCTCCTGCACGTTGCCGCTGAACAGGGCTTGGGTGATGTTAATGGCGCTCGCCAATGCTGCTTCGCCGTGAACCAGCTTCGTCACCTCGGCGGCAAGCACCTTTTGCGCTTCCCGCTTCTCCGGCTGCTTCTGCACTTCCTCCTCCAGCCGGCTGATCTCATCCGGAGTCAGGAAGGTGAAGTACTTCAGGAATTTCACCACATCGTTGTCATCCGTATTGATCCAGAACTGGTAGAACTGGTACGGGGACGTCTTGGAGGCATCCAGCCATACGGCGCCTCCGGCGGTCTTGCCGAACTTGGTGCCGTCGCTCTTGGTAATCAGCGGCATGGTCAGGCCGAAGGCAACCTTCTTGGTGGTCCGTCCGATCAGGTCAAGACCTGCGGTGATGTTGCCCCATTGATCGCTTCCGCCGATCTGCAGCGAGCAGTTCTTCGTCTCGTTCAGCTTCATGAAATCGTAGGATTGCAGGATCATGTAGCTGAACTCGGTGAAGGAGATTCCGTTCTCGATCCGGGAATCCACGGAATCCTTGGCCAACATGTAATTCACCGTGAAATTCTTGCCGATGTCGCGCAGGAAATCGATGACCTGCAGGGACCCAAGCCAGTCATAGTTGTTAACGAGCTGAGCCGGGTTGGCGCGGCTCTCGGAGAAGTCCAGGAAACGGGACAGCTGGTTCTTGATGCTCTGGCTCCACTCATCCACCACGTCCGACGTATTGAGCGAGCGCTCCGTGGAGCGGCCGCTGGGATCGCCGATCATGCCGGTACCGCCGCCTACAAGCGCCAGCGGAATATGCCCGGCCAATTGGAAGCGGCGAAGAGTCAGAATCGGAAGCAAGCTTCCGATATGAAGACTGTCGGCCGTCGGGTCGAAGCCGCAATACAGGGTGACGGCCTCCGTCTCCAGCTTCTTCTCCAGCTCCTCCCGGTTCGTCGTCTGGTAGACCAATCCTCTGTATTCCAAATCCTGCAGGATGTTCATCGAACGCATCTCCCTCTCGAATAAAATAAAAAAGAGCCCTGTCCACAAAGGGACGAGAGGCTCTTATCTCGCGGTACCACCCTAATTAAGACGCCGATCCCGATCACAGCCGGCTCGAGCTCTGAGACCCGCCGCTCCCGGAACGAAGAACGTCTTCACTTTGTCGGATAACGGGAATATCCCGTGCGGAAGCTACTGGGCTCTTAAGCGCCGTTCCCTTCCCCTGCTCCGGACCGTAATTCAGCCTGCTGCACATGTACCGGCTCCCACCAACCGCCGGCTCTCTGAAAAGCAATGTGCACCGCCTACTCGGTCCTTCGCGGACCGGCCCATCTTCGCTTTGCTGCTATGGGGTTTAGACAATTTAATCTATTTTATATCATACCCGGCTTGGAAAAGTCAAACCGGATTCGGTATAATGAAAGCAGTCCTCTAAGGACCCTTCCACGCCTGATTACAGGCCACCATGTACAGGAGGAGCTTGAATGACCCCATCCATTTGGAGGCGGATCGCCGCTTTTTTCCGCAGGCCCGCCATCCGCAGAACCGGTCTAATCATCTTTTTCACCGTCAAATGGCTCCTCATCGGAGCTATCGTATCCGGCTTCATGGCCGGCGGCGCCGCTTTCGGCTACCTGGCCGCCGTCTTGAAAGACGAGCCCGTCCGCTCCCGGCAGGAGATTCAGGAGCAGATCCGGGAGAATATCGTGACCGGCTTCGTGTATTTTAACGACGCTACGCCCGTGGGGCAGCTGCGCACCGAGGAGGACCGCCGGCTCGCCGAGCTGAAGGATATTCCCCAGAAGCTCCTGGATGCCACGCTGGCCATCGAGGACAAGGATTTCTACAAGCACTTCGGCTTCGACTTCAACGGCGTCTTCCGGGCCGCCAAGCAGAAGGTCCTGAACGAGGAGGTCCAGACTGGCGGCAGCACCATCACCCAGCAGTTAGCCCGCCGGGTGTTCCTGACCTTGGACCGGGACATAACCCGGAAGTTCAAGGAGATCATCCTGTCCGTGCGGCTGGAGCGCATTCTGTCCAAGGACGAGATCCTCCTGGCTTACTTGAACAAGATCCCGTACGGCAGCGGCTCCAGCGGCTACACGGTCTACGGCATCAAAGCCGCCGCCAAGGGACTCTTCGACAAGGATGACCTGAACGGGCTGAACATCGCCCAGAGCGCCTATCTGGCCGGCCTGCCCCAGCTGCCCAGCAGCTATTCGGCTTTCACAGGCAAGGGCGAGTTCGATTCGGACGGCTTCAAGCGAGCGGTCAAGCGGCAGCAGCTGGTGCTAAAACGTATGCTCGAAGAGAGCAAGATCACCCAGCAGGAATATGATGAAGCTCTTGCTTTCGACCTGAAGAGCTCGCTGGCCAAATCCTCGCAGAAGGCCTACACCACCTATCCATACCTGATGATGGAAGTGGAGCGCAAGGCCGCCGAGGCGATGGTCAAGGTGCAGTACCCCGATCTGAAGCTTGATACGCAGAGCAAGAAGAATGCTTATACCGAGGCGCTGAAGGATGCGCAGAACCAGCTTCTGCGAGGCGGGTACCACATCTACACCACCATCGACAAGACGATCTACGACACCATGCAGGAGATCGCCAAGAACCCGAAGAACTTCTCGCCCGACCTCCCGAACAAGGGCAAGGACGGCTTGGAGCAGATCGGCGGCATCATGATCGACAACAAGACGGGGGCCATCCTGGGCATGATGGAAGGCCGGGATTTTTACACGGAGCAGCTCAACCACGCCACTCAGGCTTACCGTCAGCCCGGCTCCACCATGAAGCCTATCGCGGCGTACATACCGGCCATGGAGAAAGGGGCCATCCAGCCCGGCTCCGTCATCGACGATGTCCCCATCGTTCTGCCTGACGGCCAGAAGGGCGTCCATCTGCCGGAGAACTGGGACTATAAATTCCACGGCCTCATCACGGCCCGGCAAGCGCTCAACCAGTCCTACAACATCCCGGCCATCAAGCTGTTCCTCTATCAGGTCGGCATCAAGGAGGCTTGGGATTACGCGGCCCGGATGGGGATCACCACCATCACCAAGGAAGACATGAATGCGCAGACGGGGGTTATCGGAGGATTGAGCAAGGGCGTCTCCGTGGAGGAGATGACCAACGCCTACACCACCATCCCAAACCAGGGCGTATTCTACGACGCGTACATGATCGAGAAGATCACGGACTCCCAAGGCAAGGTAGTCTTCCAGCATGAGACCAAGCCGGCCCGGATCTATTCGGAACAGACCGCCTACCTCATGACGGATATGCTTCGGACGGTCATCACCAGCGGCACGGCCACCGACCTGATGACCAAGTTCAAGTACTACAAGAAAGTGGCCGTATCCGGCAAGACTGGCTCCACCCAGGACGATGCGGACGCGTGGTTCATGGGGTACACGCCGGACATCACCGTAGGCGTGTGGGCCGGCTACGATCAGCCGGTCAACAAGCTGTCCAAGAATACGGGCGGCACCTACCGGGCCAAGAGCGTCTGGGCCTTGATCATGAACGAGGCCTACGAGAAGCGGCCTGAGCTGTTCCCGACGAAGCAGTTCGAGAAGCCGCAGGACATCATTGAGATGTCCGTATCCGGCGTCTCCGGCAAGCTGCCGAATGAGCTGACGGCAGCGGCGGGCAGAACCGTGACGGATCTGTTCAACAAGAAATTCGTGCCGACCCAAGAGGACGACGTCATGGTCAAGACGAAGACCATCGCCTACAACGGGGTGAACTACATTCCCCAGCCGAGCACCCCGGACGACTTCCTGGAAGAGAAGACGGTCATCCGGCGCGAGAAGTCCATCGCCAAGATCTTGAACGAGGTGAAGGATGCCATCGAGAAGCTGCCAGAGGACAAGAAGAAGCCCCTGGATCGCTTCGTACCGGTGGATGCCGATGAGGATGCGCCCTCCGAGACGGATCCCCGGACGGACGACGGCACCCAACCGGCCACACCGGAGAATCTGTTGGTTGCCCGCTCCGGTGACGGGAACCGGATTACGTTCCAGCCGGTATCGGCACCCGACATAATCGGCTACCGGCTCTACCGCTCCGCGGACGGAGGACCGTTCGCCAAGGTAAGCGGCAAGGTGCTGCTGACCGGTCAGGATCCGGTGTTCCAGGATGCGCCGTCCGGCGGAGGCCGGTACAGTTATTACGTCACCGCCGTGGATGTGGCGGGCCGCGAGAGCGTCCCCGGCAAATCCGCATCCGCCGACGGTCAGGTCCGGGACGTGAATGATCCGGCCAAACAAGGGCTTCCCGGCACCGACCTGCTGCCGGGAGGACTCCCGGGCGGTACGGGAAGCGGCGCCAGTTCCAAGCCCGGTTCCTCCGGCGGCGCAACGGCCGTCCCTGCCGCTCCGGCCGGTCTGAAGATTACGACGAAGGGCGTCTCCATTCAGCTGTCGTGGAACGCCAATCCCGCCGAGGACAAGGTGAAGCTCTACACCATCTATACGAGCGACAAGGAGAACGGCACCTACAAGAAGCTGGGAACCTCCAACGGCACCGAATTCATGTACTATGCCGCCTCCGATGAAGGCTACTACCGCATTACCGCCGCGAACGACGCCGGCGAATCCCCTCCCGGGAAGACGGTGCACTATAAGAAGACGCCTTGATTCGGGTTCGACGGACGAGGCGACGAAAGAAAGGCTGGACCCTTCTGGGTTCAGCCTTTTTCGGTCTGCACGGATGTTGTCTGGAAAACAAGGCTAGTCCTCTGTCACCGGCCAGCGGAGCACGTCCTTCAGCATCTCCAGCAGCAGATGGGCCCGGTGCAGGTCCGGCTTCCGCCGAACCTGGCGGTATTCCTCCTCGATATGCCGGATATAATCCTGCTGCAGCTTCCGCCTCCCATCTGCGGTCAAGGCGTAGAGCAGGTGAGGAACCTCCTCGTGGGAAAAGGTTCCCTGCCGGGTCTCCAGGAACGTGAACCCGGACTGCCGGTACCAAGCCCGGGCTGTCTCCTTCAAAGCTTCGGTGATGGTCTCCTCCCCACCTGCCAGGGCACGGAGGCGCTCTTCCGAGATCAGGGTCCGGTATTGGGCCTCGTTCCCCTCGGGATAAGTGTTCGGCAGGCCGTAGAACCGAAGCGTCCGCTCCAGAATATCCACATAAGGCGCGGCATCTCCCGTTCTCCGCCGGAATTGGGCGGTGACCGCCGAATGGGCAATCCCTTTCAACAGCTCCAGAGCCTCCGCCGCTTCCGCTCGGCCGGGGGTTCCGGCGAAAAACACCCCCTGATTGCCCGCCCGGATCTCCGCCCGGTCGATGGCATCATGCAGCTCCTCCTCGAATTGATCCTTGCTGAAGGGCACCCATTGACCGAACTTGTCCATCAGCTCCGATCGGATGCCGAACTCTCTTCGGAGGACGGAGTGCAGATGGATCCCTCCGCTGCCGCTTGCTTGGACGAAGATTTCATGCAGCAGCTTTTCCAGTGATCTGGCTTTTTTGACGGCTTGGAGGACCTCTGGCGGCACGGTGTAGACGGTGGAGGCTTCTTTGGACTCCAATTCCCGGACGAAATCCGTCAGCTCCAAGAGCAGATTCTCTCCCATGGTCATTCCTTCCTCATACGTGATATCGGCGCTATGCCTATACTTTGGCCCGGATTGTCCGTTCCATGCGCAGAAAAGACAAAAACCGCACCGGACGGCTGATGAGCCGGAACACGGTGCGGTTCTTCCTAGAAGGCCCACGATGCGGTCAATCCTCAATCGTGGACAGATCCCCCGTCGGCAGATTCAGCTCCCAGGCCTTCAAGACACGGCGCATGATCTTGCCGCTCCGGGTTTTGGGCAGCTTATCCTTGAATTCGATCTCCCGCGGCGCCGCATGGGCCGACAGACCGACCTTCACGAACTTGGCAATGTCCTCCTTCAAGGCGTCGGAGGGCTCATAGCCTTGACGCAAGGAGATGAACGCCTTGATGATCTCCCCCCGCAGCGGATCGGGCTTGCCGATGACGCCTGCTTCCGCAACAGCCGGATGCTCCACCAGCTTGCTCTCGACCTCGAAGGGGCCCACCCGTTCACCGGAGGTGTTGATGACGTCGTCGATCCGGCCTTGGAACCAGAAATAGCCGTCTTCATCCATGTAGGCAGAATCCCCCGACACATACCAGCCGGGGATCCGGAAGTATTCGTCGTACTTGGCCGGATTGTTCCAGATCTTGCGCATCATGGAGGGCCAGGAGGTCTTAATGGCCAGATTGCCCATCCGGTACGGCGGCAGCTCCCGTCCCTGATCGTCGATGATGGCTGCCGTAATGCCCGGCAGCGGCTTGCCCATGGAACCGGGCCGAATGTCCATGGACGGATAGTTGCAGATCAGCTGGCCGCCGGTCTCCGTCATCCACCAGGTGTCGTGGATCCGCTGGCCGTATACCTTCAAGCCCCAGCGGATGACCTCCGGATTAAGCGGCTCCCCTACGCTCAAGACATGGCGGAGCGACGACAGGTCGGCCGCCTTGACCGCTTCGTCGCCGGCTCCCATCAGCATCCGGAAGGCGGTCGGTGCGCTGTACCAGACCGTCACCTTGTACTTGGCGATGGTGCTGTACCAGTCCTGGGGACTGAACCGGCCGCCCCGTACCACGTTGGTGGCGCCGTTCAGCCATGGCGCGAAGATGCCGTAGGAGGTCCCCGTCACCCATCCCGGATCGGCGGTGCACCAATAGACGTCATCGTCGCGAAGGTCCAGGACCACACGCCCGGTATAAGCATGCTGGATCATGGCGTTTTGCACGTGGAAGACGCCCTTCGGCTTGCCGGTGGAGCCGGAGGTGTAGTGCAGGATGAGTCCGTCCTCCCGGCTCAGCCATTCCGGCTCCAGCTCCTCGGAGGCTGCTTCCATGGCGGCGTAATAATCCGTCTGCCCTTCGGCCAGCGTCAGCTCCTTGCCGACCAGAATCACGTGCTGGAGATGAGGCAGCTCCTTGACGGGAATCCGGGACAGCAGGGCCGGGGTCGTCACGATGGCCACTGCTTCGCTGTCGCCCAGGCGGTCCCGGACTGCCGTCTCCATGAAGGCCTCGAACAAGGGACCGACGACGGCTCCCGCCTTGATAGAGCCCAGCAGGGCGACGTACAGCTCCGGGGTTCGGGGCATGAAGATGAAGACCCGCTCCCCCCTGCCGATACCGAGACCCTTCAGGACATTGCCGAAACGGTTCGTCAGCTTCTTGAGATCCGAGAAGGTGTAGGTCTCCTCCCGGGACGGATCGCTGTAGATCAGCGCGGTCTTATCCCTTCGGCCGGATTCCGCATGACGGTCAATCGCTTCATAGGCCATGTTCACTTTACCGGTTTCGAACCAGGTGAAGCCCTTCTCCACCTCCTGCCAATCGAAGGCCGCCCGAGCCGAATCATAATCCCCCAGGCGGCTATCGGTCGCTACCGGTTTGACGATGTCTTCGTTGGATTGAATCACCTGAATCTCCCTCCCTGCGCCTCTTATGAATGAGTGGAATGTAAACGCTTTTAAGATTTTCATTGAAGAAATGTCAAGAACCTTCTATGATAGCAATATGAACATTTTGTGACCGAAACCTATTATAGCACAGGAAAATTCTTTCGCCTATTCCTTTTATTCGGAGCCGCACCTGTTTATGATGGTAGCATGGATCACGCATCCGGTTTCTAAAAGGAGCTGCCCTATGGAGCATATCAAGCGGTTTCATTCCGAAACGATCGAAGCACAAGGACGCACCATTCACATAGAAGGCCCCGTGCCCTCCGAAACGTTGGCCGGCTGGACTCTGCATCCGGATCTGGATGCGTTCCGCCCCCCTGCGGAGCAGATGGAGGCACTGGTGGAGATCGCCGGACTTCCGGAGGGCCGGATCATCGTGGCCCGGGACCATGACCGGGTCATCGGCTACGTCACGTTCCATTACCCCGATGAGCTGGAACGCTGGTCCGAAGGCGGTATGGAGGATCTGGTGGAGCTGGGCGCCATCGAGGTGGCAGATGCCTACCGCGGACTCTCCCTCGGCAAGCGCATGATCCGGACGGCCTTCGCCGGCGGACAGATGGAGAACCTGATCGTGTTCACGACGGAATATTATTGGCACTGGGATCTGAAGGGCAGCGGCCTGAACGTCTTTGAATACCGGGGCATGATGGAGCGGCTCATGAAGAGCGTCGACATGGTCTGGTTTGCCACGGACGATCCGGAGATCTGCTCCCATCCGGCCAACTGCCTCATGGTCCGCATCGGCAAGCGCGTGCCGCTGTCATCCGTGGAGCAGTTCGACCGGGTCCGGTTCAGACAGCGGTTTATGTACTGAAGGCGGGGGTGATACGTTAGCGATGGAGCATGCTTCCTTATACATTTATGGCTCCGAGGAGCTGAAATACCGGTTTCACGAGCACCACCCGTTCAACCAGCACCGCCTGGAGATCACTTCGGACCTGCTCCGCTCCTTGGGCGCCCTGCCTATTGAAGCGGTTCGACTTCCCAGGGTAGCCACACCGTCAGACCTGCTTCGGGTCCACCAGGAGGGTTATGTCCGCTGCGTCGAAGCCCTGAGCGGGGACAGTCCTGATGAAGGCGCTCTGAAGGATGCCGAGAAGTATGGGCTGACTACCGAGGACACCCCCTTCTTCCCCGGAATCCACGAGGCGTCGGCCCGGATTGCCGGCGGCACGGTACAGGCGGCGCTGGCCGTCATGAACGGCGAATGTCTCCATGCCCTGCATCTGGGCGGCGGACTGCATCATGCCCTAGCGGGCCAAGCGGCCGGCTTCTGCGTATACAACGACGCTTCCGTCGCCATCGCCGCCGTCCGGGCCGCCACAGGAGCGCGAGTGCTCTACATCGATACGGACGTGCATCACGGGGACGGCGTCCAATGGTCCTTCTATTCGGATCCCGACGTCTGCACCTTGTCCATCCACGAGACCGGCAAATACTTGTTCCCCGGAACAGGCTTCGTGCACGAGAGAGGCGACGGACAGGGCTTCGGCTTCAGCATCAACGTGCCGGTAGAGCCTTATACGGAGGACGCCTCCTGGCTGGAGTGCTTCGGCGAAGCCTTGGAGCGGACAGCCGCCGCCTTCCGGCCCGATCTGATCCTCTCCCAGCACGGCTGTGACGCCCATGCCTATGACCCTCTATCGCACATCCACTGCAGCATGGATATTTATCTGGCCATGCCCCGACTGATCCACCGTCTGGCCCACCGCTACTGCGGCGGACGTTGGGTGGCTCTGGGCGGCGGCGGCTACGACATCTGGCGGGTCGTCCCCCGCGCCTGGAGCCTGCTGTGGCTCGAGATGATCGGTCATCCCTTGCCCGATCTCCTCCGGCAGGATCCGGGATTCCGGCTGCCCGAGGAGTGGCTTCGCCGCTGGCAGCCTCATAGCCGGGAGCCCTTGCCCCCCACTTGGCTGGACCCGGCCGGCAGCTGGGAGCCGATGCCCCGGCGTACGGAGATCACGGAGAAAAACCGGCGTTCCCTGGAGCTGGCGCTGCAATATCTTCCTCCCGCGCCGTAACCCGGACACAGCCAAGACCCGTTCCCCACAGGAGAACGGGTCTTGGCTGTGTCCGGCAGCACCTCCGGCTCCGGAGCTCTAGAGTCCCTTCATCATCTCTTCCACGATGCGATAGGAGTTGTTGGCGGCCAGTACCGTAAATTCCGCGAAGCTTACATGCGCCGAGCCATCCGCCTTATCCGACATGGAGCGGATCACCACGAACGGGATCCCGTTCATGTGGCAGACCTGGGCTACTGCAGCACCCTCCATCTCCGTGCAGGCGCCCTGCAGACTCTCCCGCAGCCCCGCCACCGCCGCCTTATCCGCGATGAATTGGTCTCCCGAGAGCACTCTTCCCGCCTTGGCGCGCCCTTGGAACAGCTTCCGTCCGGCCTCCTCCGCAAGACGGACAAGATCCGGATCCGCGGTGAAAACGGAGGTCTCCTGGAATGGAATCGTGCCTCTCGGGAAGCCGAGTGCGGTGACGTCTACATCATGCTGCACGCAGTCCACAGATACGACGATATCCCCCACCTCCAGCTCCGGATCCAAGGCTCCGGCCACGCCCGTGAAGATCACCGCCTCGGCGCCGAAGGCATCGATCAAGAGCTGGGTCGTGACCGCCGCGTTCACCTTCCCCACGCCGGACTTGCACACCACCGCATCCTTGCCTTGGAAGCGCCCGCGGATGAACACGATTCCCGCCCTCGTGCAGACCTCCGCTACTTCCATCTGCCGCTCCAGCAGATCAATCTCTTCCTTCATCGCTCCGATGATTCCGACCGTCCGGTAGCTCATCCTCAATTCCCCCTCTCCCTAAAAAAAGACAAGCTCCGCTGCGGGAGCTTGTCCATCCGATAGGATCAGGCCAATTCCGCTACGGATTGGCGCTGGATAACCTCGTGCATCAGGGTAATCTTGCCCTTGTCCACGTTTTCCTTATTCATCAGCTTCGTCAACAGACGCATGGATACTGCTCCGATGTCATACATGGGCTGGGCCACGGTAGACAGCAGAGGCCGTACCATGGACGCCATCCGGCTGTTGTCCACACTGATGACCGAGATCTGCTCGGGCACGTTCAATCCGGCGTCCTGGGCTGCATGAATGGCGCCGATGGCCATCTCGTCCGTTGCAGCGAAGATTGCGGTCGGACGGTCGGCCAGCTCCAGGAAATACTTCATGGCGTCGATACCCGATTCGTACTTGTAGTTGCCGACCCGAACCAGCTCCTCCGAGAACGGAAGGCCGGACTCCTCCAAGGCGCGCTTGTAGCCGTTATACCGGGAGAAGCCGTTATTCGGATCCTGGAGCGTTCCGCTGACCATGCCGATCCGCTTGTGACCCTTGGAGATCAGGAGCTTCACTGCATCATAAGCCGCCTTCTCGTGGTCGATATCTACCGCGGGCATCGAATCCCCTTCCACCGTGGTTCCGCACAAGACGATCGGCACCGAAGCAGTCTGGAACGCTTGCATATGCTCTTCGGTCACGTTGCCGCCCATGAAGAGCAGTCCGTCCACCTGCTTCTCCAAGAGGGTGTTGATGACCCGGATTTCCTTCTCCTTGCGCTTGTCCGCATTACAGAGAATGATATTGTAATGATACATGTTGGCGATGTCCTCGATACCACGGGCAACCTCGGCGAAGATGGCGTTGGATATATCGGGAATGACGACGCCGACCGTCGTGGTCTTCTTGCTGGCGAGTCCGCGGGCAACCGCATTCGGGCGGTACCCCAGCCGCTCGATCGCCTCGAACACTTTCTTCCTCGTTTGGGGCTTCACGTTCGGGTTGTTGTTCACTACCCGGGAAACGGTGGCCATGGATACTCCGGCTTCTCGTGCAACATCATAGATCGTTACCGTCACATTCGCTCTCTCCATTTATAAATAGTTTTTCGTTCCCGTATGATAACGCTATGATACGATAAATAAGATCATGGTGCAACGGTAATATGAAAATCCGCCGCACCTTTTTCATAACCGGTCATGATAGAGCGCCGATGCGTTCCTTCAGCATCTCCGCCGTTATTCTCCAGTGGGAATCATTCCACACGGCCTGGCCGTCGCGGATCAAGATGGCCTGGGGCGACTCATGCCGGACGCCCAGATCCTCCGCGATGGAGTTGGACACCGGACGGTGCTCCACCACCAGCACCAGCGCGTATTCCACGTCGGTCTCGGCTTCTTTCCCCGCATGCTTCATGAACTGGTCGTAAGCCTCCGCGCTGACCGGACAGCGTGTGCTGTGCTTCAGGAGCATGACCGGCTTGCCGGAGGAGCACTCCAGCATCATCTTCCAATCCTTCACGTCTTTGAGCTCCCGGACCTGTGCCATGGGGCAACCTCCCTGCAAATGATTTCCTTTTCATCCCTTCTATACTAGCAAAAGATCGACAAAAAAGCCAACAGCGCACTGTTGGCTCTTCGGTGCTGCCTATGCGGTTGGTTGAATCGGCGGAAGCCTTAGGATTTAAGTTCGTATGCATGTACAGCATGGGTCGAAATTTGGGAGAGGCGGGCCATCACATCCTCCGCCCAAGGCTCATCGCCCAGAGACCGAGCCAACAGCAGCATGTCCAGAAGCTCGTTGATCCGTTCCTCCAGGATATGCCCGACCGGCTCATGACGGCGCTCCTTGTCCGTCACCATCTGCATGAGACGGGCCAGCTCACTTTGCTCGTCGAAGCGAAGACGCATCTTCTCGGGCTTGGCGCCCAACTCCCCGATCAGCTTGGTCAGCTCCGGCTTGACTCCTGGGAGAACCTCGCTGCGGTTGCAGAAGTCACAGGTGAATACCGGAACGTGATCGATTTCCACTTTGTTCTGGTAGATGACGGTACGCAGCCGGACGCCCATATCACGGCCGCATTTGCACTGCTTGAGCAACAAAACCAACTCCTTCGTCCAAAAAAGGAAAGCCGGAACCGAGAGGCTTTCACCTCCCAATAATTCGACCCGGCGAACCGTTTTCCTTCCGGTGAAGGGCTAGTATTTATTGGCACCACACTGTTATTGGCCGCCTGTCTTAAGCTTGTGGGGGAGCCTGACGTAGAGCCGCCGGATCGCAGGGATGCACAGAAGCAGCATGGCGATTGACGCTCCGATCCCGTCATTGCGCAGGTCCTTCAAGTCGGACATTCTGCCCGCAACGAACCGCTGGTGGTATTCGTCCGTCAGCCCGTACAGCACGGAGAGCAGAACGGCGGAGACCATAGCCTGCCAGCCCGGCGGACCGTCGGACAGCATCCAGGCGAACGTCAATCCCAGGATGAAGTAAGCGACGAAGTGTCCCCAGTCGAAACCTGCCATGGAGGGGAACCACTTCTGAAAGAAGGGCAGGAGCGTATTCAAGTCATCCCCCGTCCTGGAGCTGAAAAAGAAGATGGCCGCCATCACCGCAACCGGCGGCCCCCCTCTCCACAACGCTCTCATCGGCCGTACGTCCCCGCCAGCACCTCGACGAACGCCTTGGTGAAGGCCGGCAGATCCGGAGGACGGCGTCCCGATACGATGTTCCGGTCCACCACCACCTCTTCATCCACCCATACGGCGCCCGCGTTCTCCAGGTCGTCCCGGATGCCTGGAGTGGAGGTCATGGTGTAGCCGCGCACGATCTTGGCGGAGATCAGAACCCAGCCTGCATGGCAGATCTGAGCGATAGGTTTGGCGGCCTCGTGGAATTCGCGGGTGAGACGCAGCACGTCCGCATAGCGGCGGAGCTTATCCGGGGCCCAGCCCCCCGGGACGTAATAACCCGCATAATCGGAGGAAGATACGTCTCCGAAGGCGTAGTCCGTGGTGATCGGCACGCCGTATTTGCCGTGGTATACCGTCTTCGCCTTCGGCCCCGCGATATCCACCTGGGCTCCCGATTCCCGAAGCCTCAGGATGGGGTACCACATCTCCAGATCTTCGAATTCTTCATCCACAATCGCCAATATCTTCTTGCCGGACAATTCCATCGTTACCCCTCCTTGTGATGGATACAGCTTTTCTCAACAGGTGCGGCAGTTAGGGCCTGGCGGATCTCTTCCGAGGTCACGCACTTTAGCGCCTCGCGGATGAATTCGGCGCCGTGCGCCGTATCGCTCTTCAGCACCTTCTCCTTCACCGAGAGCAGTGATTGGACCGACATGCTCAGCTCCCGGATGTCCAGCCCGAGCCACAGCGGCATGGCGTCGGGATCTCCCGCCATCTCCCCGCAGACACTGACCGGAATTCCCTTGCGGTGAGCGGCGTCCGCCGCTTGCTTGAGCAAGCGGAGGATGGCCGGATGATACGGATCATACAGCGCCGATACCGTCTCGTTCATCCGGTCCACCGCCAGCACGTATTGGATCAGGTCGTTGGTTCCGATGCTGAAGAACTGCACCTCCTCCGCCAGCAGATCCGCAATGACCACCGCAGCAGGCACCTCGATCATGATGCCAACCGGCACGTCCGCCTTGAAGGGGTGACCCTCCTTCTGCAGCTCCTTCTTCGCCAGCTCCAGAATCTCATTGGCTCTCCGCAGCTCTCCGATCGAGGAGATCATAGGATACAAGATCCGTACATCCCCGTACACAGCCGCCCGGAGCAGAGCCTTCAGCTGGGTCTTGAACAGATCCCGGCGGTCCAGGGAGATCCGGATTCCCCGGTAGCCCAGCGCCGGATTGTCCTCCTGCGGGAATGACAGGAAGCCGACGGGCTTATCCCCGCCGATATCCAACGTCCGGAACACGATGGGCTTCTTGCCCAATTTCACGGCCGCCTCCCGGTAGACCTCGAACTGCTCCTCTTCCTTCGGCAGCGTGGTCCGGTCCATGTAGAGGAATTCGGTGCGGAACAGCCCGACTCCCGCGGCTCCGTTGGCGATGGCCAGCTCCAGCTCCTTGGCGGAGCTGATGTTGGCCCGGAGCTCGACCCTCTTGCCGTCCAGGGTCACCGAAGGCACATGGGCGATCTCCTTGAGCCGCTCCCGATGGGCTGCCGCCCGGTCTCTGCGGACCGTGTAGGCGGCTACCAGCTCCGGCTCCGGATCGATGATGACCACGCTCTCGTCTCCGTCGATGATAACCGTATCCCCCGTCTGGATGGCGTGGGGCAGCTTACCCTCCATGCCCATGGCGAAGGGAATGCCCATGGCCCGGAGCATAATGGCGGCATGGGAGGTGGGACCGCCCAGCATGCTGATGACGCCGAGCACTTGTCCGGCATCCAGATTGGCCAGCTGGGAGGGGGAGAGCTCCTTCACCACCAGAATGTAGGGATTATCCGTCGGCGTGACGGTCCCCTGCCATTCTCCGAGCAGATGCTTCAGAAGCCGGTTGCCCACATCCTTGATGTCGGCTGCACGCTCCTTCATGTAATCGTCGTCCAAGAGATCGAACATGTTGACGAACTTGTCGATGGTTTCCTTCACGGCCACCTCGGCGGCCTTGAATTGGCGCTGCATCAGACCTTGTATCTCATTCATGAAGATCGGATCCTCCAGAATGGCCAGATGCGCGTTGAAGATGTTGGATTCCTCTTCTCCGATCAGATCGGAGATGTCCTGCTTGATGCCTTCAATCTCGCTCTTGGAGCTGCGGATGCCCTCGTAGAGCTTCTCGAACTCGATGGCCAGATCCGCCACGTCCACCATCTTGTCCGTCAGCTCCCACTCCCAAGAAGGCATGACGAAGGCCTTCCCGATGGCGATTCCCGACGACCCGCCGAATCCTTTAACCATTGGCTTGACCTCCCACCGCAAGTAGTTCTTCCTTCAAGATGACGGACATCACGGAGGCCTGCCCTTGCTTCACGGACTTGAACGGTGCGAAGCTCCAGGATTTGACCCGATCCGAATTGGTGATCAGCATGGGAGTGGCCAAGGACTTGGCGTTGGCCTTAACCTTGTTCAGGTTGAACTTCAAGAGCAGCTGCCCGGGCTCCACCGGGTCCCCTTGCTTCACGTACGCCGTGAAGTATTTGCCGTTCAGCTGGGAGGTATCGATGCCGACGTGCAGGAGCACCTCCAGCCCGTCCGCGGTCGTAATGCCCAGTGCGTGCAGCGAAGGATAGAGCAGCGTGACCGTACCCTTCACCGGAGAAACCAGCTCGCCCCGTTCCGGAATGAACGCGACCCCGTTGCCGACGATCTTCTTGGAGAAGATCTGGTCCGGCACATCCTCGATGGGAATCATCCGGCCCTGCATGGGCGAGTTGAACAGCACCTGGTGGAGATCCTTCTTGGTAATGCGGACGATCTCTTCCCGGATCAGCTCCGAGAAGGTGCCGAAGACGACCTGGACATTGCCGGCCCCCAGCCGGATGACCCCGGCGGCACCGAGATGCTTCAGGGCGTTGATATCCATCAGCTTGTCGTTGGACAGCGTCAGACGGAGGCGGGTGATGCAGGCCTCGATGGTCTTGATGTTGTTCTTGCCGCCCAAGGCTTGAAGGATGAGCGGCGAGCGGTACGGGATATCCCCCGCATGCTCATCGATGGTGGAGCCCTCCTCCCGTCCGGGCGTCGGCAGCTGGAACTTCACGATGGCGTACCGGAACAGGAAGTAATAGATCCCAGCGTACACGATCCCGATGGGGAAGATCATCCATGCATGCTTCGACAAGTGCAGATTAATAACGAAATCGATGGCTCCCGCCGAGTAGGAGAAACCGTGATGAATATCCAGTGCATAGGCGATCCACATAGCGGCCCCGGAGAGGACCGCATGGATGACGAAGAGGAACGGCGCCACGAACAGGAAGGCGAACTCGATGGGCTCCGTCACGCCCGTCAGGAAGGAGGCCAGCGCCGCCGTAAGGAAAGTGGCACGGATCTTCGGCTTCAGGTCCTCCCGGGCCTCCTGGATGATGGCGAAGGCCACGGCCGGCAGAGCGAACATCATAATGGGGTACAAGCCCGCCATATAGGTGCCCGCCGTCGGATCACCCGAGAAGAACCGGGGGATGTCTCCGTAGACCATGGTGCCGTCCGCCGTCTGGTAAGCCCCCAGCTGGAACCAATAGACGTTGTTCAGAATATGGTGCAGCCCGGAGGGGACCAACAGCCGGTAGCCGACGCCGTAGACGAAGGCTCCGAAGCCGTCCAGGGATAACAGGAAGGTGGCGATGGCGCCGAAGGCCGTCTGAAGCCAGGGTCCGATATAAACCATGAGTCCGGAGAAGAAGATGGTGACGAAGCTCATGAATAAGGGCACAAACCGGGGTCCGCCGAAAAACTGGATATACTCCGGAAGCTGGATAAACCGGAACCGGCGGTAAGAGAACGCTGCCAGAATGCCGATCAAAATACCTCCGAACACGCCGAACTGCATCTCCGTTCCGGCGAATCGGGCCGATATCTGGGTAAACAGGAAATAAGACAGCAGAGCGGACATGCCGGCCGTTCCGCCGTTGTCCGTCAGGCCCATGGCCACGCCCACCGCAAACAGGTAAGGCAAATACAAGATAATCAGCTTGCCCGAATACTGCAGCAGGTCGCCGACCTGATCCATATGCAGGGCATGCCAGGGCATCACCCCCAGCCAGAGCAGGACTGCCGCGACGGGCAGCGCCATGGTGGGCAGCATCAAAGAACGGCCCAGCTGCTGTAAATAGCCCATCCAATTCATACAGGGGCTCTCCCTTCGAAGATTCTATATTGAATGGTATAGCTTGCCCCCCCGGTTTGTCAAAGGTTGTAACCGATTCTTTTGCAGCAGGTTCCGTCAAAAAAGGCGCTTCCGCAAGGGAAGCGCCCGGCCGTTCCTTATTGGAACGGGAACTGGGTCTTGTAGTTGTTGAACTGCTCGTAGGTTTGGCTGATCTTCGGCTTGTCCGCCGCTTCGATCTTGTACCAGCCCTTCTTCCACATCTGGTCGAACACCTGGAATTGCGTATTATGGGTATCGCTCAGAATGCCTTGCACGGTTTCATGCAGCTTCGGATTCTGCATCTCGTTCAGGCCGGTGTTGTAGGCAGCGGTCAAATATTTCTCCATTGCCAGGATGTCGTTGATCCGGTCCCGGTCATTGAACTCCGGCCCCTTGACCACCGGCTCGGTGGACGGCTTGGGCATGGCGATTTCTACGGTCATGGATGACCCTCCTCTCGGTTAAATTCAGGATTTGAGCTGGTTCAAGATCGTGTTGTAGTGCTCCTGGTGTTTCTTGCCGACCTGGCGAACCAGATTCGCCATCTCCTGGTCCTGGACTTGATTGGCTGTATCCGCACATTTCTTCATGGCAAGCAGCTCCCAGGACAGGTAGTCCTTCAGGTAGTGAAGCTCCTTGTCCGCAATCAGGCTGCGGTCTTGGGTGGTTTCGGTCATGTTCTCATCCCCTTCCCAAAGAGAATAGCGAGCCTTGCGGCCCGCTCATGAGTGTGCTTGCGCGTCGAATATTTTAGAAACGGTTGCCGCCGAAGGAGCCGAAGCTGCCGCTGGTCATGCCTGCGCCGAATTGGCTTTGGGCCGGCTGGCGGGAATCGCCGCGCAGGTAGCTGTCATGGCCCTGCTGGTCCCCGCGGTAGCTGGAGGTGTGGTACGACTCCGGAGAGACGAATTGATTCTGGTTTTGACCGAAGCTGGTGCTGCCTCCTCCGAACGAAGAGGTGCCGATATTGCTGGGAGCAAACGAGCTGTTGTTATAGTTGGAGGTGCCGAAGCTGGATACGCCCAGGTTGGAGGTTCCGAAGCCGGCACCGCCGAAGGTGGAGGTTCCGATGTTGGCATTTACGTTATTGTAGCTGGAGGTGGCTACATTGCCGAAGGTCGTACCGCTTGAGCCGATGCCGAATTGGCTCTGGGCCGGCTGCCGGGAATCGCCGCGCAGGTAGCTGTCATGACCCTGCTGGTCGCCGCGGTAGTTGGAGGTATGGTACGACTCCGGAGATACGAATTGGTTCTGGTTATAGGTCGAAACACCCGCATTGCCGAAGCTGCCGGTGTTGTAAGTATTGGAAGGATTGTAAGCGGATGTGCTGAAGCCCGTCGTGCCCAGGTTGGATGCGCCGCTGTATTGGCTTTGGGACGGCTGGCGGGAGTCGCCGCGCAGATAGCTGTCATGGCCCTGCTGATCGCCACGGTAGTTGGCGGTATGGTAGTTTTGGGTCCCGGTAGAGGTGCTGTAGCTGCCGCCAAAAGAGCTGGTCGGCTGCTGGTTGAATCCGGATTGGCCGTATACGGAGTTCACCATGCCGGTCGGCTGGAACGTTTTTTGAATCCCGCGGTATTGGGAGGTAACGTTTTGAGTGCCAAAGTTGGAGGGAGATTGAGAATCGGCTCTCAGGTAGCTGTCGTGGCCTTGTTGGTTCCCGCGGTAGTTGGATGTGTGGAACTGTTGGGACTGATACACTGGGAAATCCTCCTTTAGATGGGCTGAACATATAGTCTTCGCCGGGAGCCGGCGGAAGTGGTCCGCCAAACCTCTTCCCTTCGGAAGCCTTTCTTAGTGTCCACAGGGCCGAATAATTTATGATTGGAAAAAAAACCTAACCCTAAGCCTCCCGGCCCCGGTTAGGTTATATTCAGAAATCAACTATCGTGTTCCTTGGCTCACTCTGTCCACGACGGCCCGCAGCGCTTCGGCCGCCTCCCTCGGATTCGGCTGGCGGGTGATGGCCGACACCACTGCTACGCCGTCCGCGCCTGCCCGGAGGACCTCCGCGGCATTCGACGGTCCGATGCCTCCGATGCCGACCATTGGCAGCCCGTAGGCTTCCTTCAGCTCCGTCAGCAGCCCCGCTCCGATGCCGGGACCTGCATCCGCCTTGGTGGCAGTGTTATAGATGGCCCCCACACCCAGATAATCGGCCCCCTGCTCCACGGCCCAACGGGCTTCCTCCAGGGTACCGGCCGATATGCCGAGGATTCGGTCCGGACCGATCAATGCCCTCGCTTCTTTACCAGGAAGATCATCCTGACCTACATGGACGCCGTCTGCGTCCAGAACCAGCGCTACGTCCACCCGGTCGTTCACGATAAAGGGGATCCCCTTGAGCCGGCACAGCTCCCGGATCCTTCGCGCCTCTGGCAGCGCATCCCTCCAGGGCCGATCCTTCTCCCGGAGCTGGATCACGGTAACGCCTCCGCCAACGGCTTCCTCGGCGATCTCATAGGCGGTTCGTCCCGCGTATCCGTCCAGGCTCATGACCAGGTACAGCCGGAGCAGGCTTCGAATTGCCGCGGAATCGGGCTTGCTTACGTTCATCTTCATAGCGTCTTCTCCCCTGTGCAACAATTGGTTAACAGCAAAAAAGCCCCTTCCGGAGCTTCCTGCCTGAATGCTGGATCAGCGTGCCGGACGGGTGATGGCGTCCTCCACCTTAATGCAGCGGTCCATGATGACCACAAGGCCGGCATCGGCCGCCACTTGACCTGCCTCTTCATTGATGATGCCCTGCTGCAGCCAGAGCACCTTGGCTCCGACCTTCACCGCCTCTTCTGCCACCGGCAGGCAATGCTCGCTGCGGCGGAAGACGTTCACGATGTCGATGGGCTCCGGCACATCGGACAAGGTGTCGTACCGCTTCTCGCCTAATATGGTGTCGGCGCCCTTCGGATTAACCGGGATGATCCGGTAGCCCCGGTCCTGCATGGCGGCCGCTACCATATGGGACGTCCGGTCCGGGCTGTCCGACAGGCCGACGACGGCAATATTCTTCGTATTCTCCAGGATGCTCTTGATCTCATCCCGGCTCGGGTTTTCGAATGCCATATCAAGTTCCTCCTCATACGGGACCGGCCTCTTCACCCTACAGCTGTCAGCCGTTCTGGCTCTTGTAGGTAATGGCCTGACGCCCCATGGCTTCCCAGGTTTCGACGAACTGGGCTTTGTTCACCTTGTACTTGGCCTTGCCCGTCCAAGGATCGTTGACATACACGCTCTCCTCATCATAACCGACGAGCAGAACCGCATGCTCCATGAAGGTGGTCTGAATGGGACCGTCCGGAGTGTCCCACACCGTCCAGCTGGAGGGAACCCGGTAGTCGATGGTGGTCCAGACCAGTACAGGAACCCCAGCGGAGAGCTGCTCCTCCAGCCGTTCGTAGGAGCTCCGGGTCAGATCCAGTCCGCTCGGCACATATTTCTTCAGCAAGTCCAAGAGGGCCGCATGGTAGATGCCGAAGCCCTTACTCTTCCCCGTAATGTCCCCGACGAACCCCCGGTTCGGATTGCCCCAGAACAGGATGGTCCCGTCCCCCGCACGCTGGATAGGCGTCGTGTCCCGCTTCATATCGGGCAGGAGGTCCATCTTGGTCTTCGCCACTCCAGCATAATGAAGGAGCATGGACAAGCTGGTAATCTCACAGCCCGAGGGAAGCTCGGGATGCTGCCGGAACACCGGAGCATCCAGCATAACCGAGCTTTTGCGCTCAGGGGCCTTGGGAGCGGGAGTAGGCTCCGGCACCGGTTGGGCCGAAGGGGCGGACGTCAACGGGGCGGCATCCGCCACCCGGTAGGTGATCGCCCATTCCTTCCCCGTTATTTTGCCATAGAGGAGCACACTGAATACTCCGCTGGCAAAGACAAGCCCCACCAGCATGAAGAAGCTGGCTGTGTATTTCAGGAGCTTCCATAGCACTTTCATCTTCGATCACTCTTCGCGGTGAATTTTGTCGTGTCAGTCTTGAGCGACGAGTTCGATATCGGCTCCCAGCGCCAGCAGGTGCTGGAAGTACTGCGGATAGGACTTGGCCACGTGATGGGCATCCTTGATCACGAGCCCCTGCTCGGAACGGAGACCCACGATGGTCAAGGCCATGATGACACGGTGGTCGTAATGGGCGTTGATCTCCACGCCGCCCTTGACGCCCTCAGGCTTGCCGTGAACGATAATCTCGCTCTGACGCTCCTCTACGTGGGCTCCCGCCTTGTTCAGCTCCGCTGCGAAGTCGCTGATGCGGTCGCATTCCTTGTACCGGAGGTTCTCCACATTATAGAAGCGCGTGGTGCCTTCGGCGAATACGGCGGCAGCCACCATGGCCAGAACGCCGTCGGTGAAGTGATCCCCGTCGAATTCGCCGCCCTTCAGCTTGCCGCTGCCGGTGACGTGCACGGTGCCGTTCTCATGGGTCAGGGACACCCCCATCGCCTGGAGCACATCCACGACGGCCCGTTCGCCCTGCTTGCTGTTCTCCGCAAGACGGTGAACCCGCACATCCGATTGTGTAACCGCCGCGGCAGCCAGAATCGCCGCTGAGCCCGGATAATCGCCCTGAATCACATATTCCTTGGCTTCGTAGCGCTGCTTG
Organism: Oryzibacillus soli; assembly: GCF_051594765.1. NCBI lineage: Bacteria > Bacillati > Bacillota > Bacilli > Caryophanales > Paenibacillaceae > Oryzibacillus > Oryzibacillus soli. The sequence continues at coordinate 49,886 of NZ_JBPPGJ010000009.1, read as the reverse complement.
CCCGGAATCTTGTAATGCATTAGATCTTCGCTGGCTTCCACCCGAATTCCTGCCTGCTCCATCACTTCGAGCGTCTGTCCAACAATTACCTTGGACTTCAGATCATGCAGCACCTCGATCTCGCTGTCCTCATCAAGAAGCGGAGTCATGAAGAGCAGCGAGCTTAAGAATTGGGAGCTGACGTTACCCGATACGGTGATCTTCCCTCCTCGGGGCTGTCCGCCCCGGATCGTGATGGGCAGCTTGCCTTCCCGATGCTCCACACCGATCCCCATCTGCTCCAACGAATCGATGAGATCGTGATGAGGACGCTTACCCAATGAATCCGGGTACATATTGACGAAGGTCACCTCGGGACAGAAGGCCGCTACGGACATCAGGAAACGGAGCACGGCTCCCGCATTGCCGACGTTAAGCTCCTTCACCGGCAGCGGATGGCGTCCGAAGCCGGTAATGGTCATCTTGGTGTCGTCTTCCTCCACGACGGCTCCCAGATCGCGGATGCAGCGTCTCATGGCGTCGCTGTCCTCACTGTGGGCCGGATAATAGACGGTGCTTGTCCCGTCCGCCAAGGCGCCGATCAGAAGATAGCGGGTCGTATAATTCTTGGAAGATAAGGCCTGGATTTCCCCCCGCAGGACCGGAGTGGGTTTGACGATCGCATTGAAGCCCTTCATGTTCGTGGACGCCTCCTAATTAACGGCTGGCAGCAGCCGGTTTGTAAGCATAATGGTCGAAATGATTACAGACAGTTTACCATACGCGGCAGGGCTTGGGAACCCGAGCGGGCCTGAATCGCGGTTCATTTGACTCGTCCATGGCCTATCCGCTAGGCTAAGAAGAGGGTCCCGCCCCGCTTGCGAAGCGGCCGGGATCCGATGGAACAATCAGATCATAACGAAGGAGTGTGCCGATGATGCCGGAGATGGAAGCCATTACGCCGGAGCAGGTCCGGGAACGGCTGGAACGCGGTGAAGCGTTAAATGTTGTGGACGTGCGGGAGTATGATGAAGTCGCGCAAGGAATGATACCCGGCGCCAAGCACATTCCCCTTGGAGAGCTGCCGGAACGCCTGGCCGAACTCTCCAGGGATGACGAGGTCATTCTCGTATGCAGAAGCGGCGGCCGCAGCAGCCGGGCCTACGATTATCTGCAGCAGCACGGCTACACCGGGCTGAAAAATATGACCGGCGGCATGCTTGCCTACGGACAGCCTTGAAGTGCGGGGGCAGCTTTAGACGGGAAGCTCCTCCCTGATGATCGCAGCCACTTGCTCGGCGGTCAGCGGTTCCGTATCGATCTGAAGCGGGGCGAAGCGGTACGCTTCCCGCCTTGCCTCCATCAGGGTGCGGACCCGCTGCTCCACATCTCCTTGCAGGAGCGGACGGTTGGGATCCCCGCTAACGCGGGCAATGATGGCCGCTTCCCCTGCATTCAAGGCCACGACCAGGCCCCCTTCGGCCATCAGCCTCCGGTTTTCCTCCCGAAGTACGGCCCCTCCTCCTGTGGACACGACCCGCTTCTCCCCTGCGAGAAGGATCCGAAGCGCTTCCGTTTCCAGCTCCCTGAACCTCTCTTCCCCTTGTTCCGCGAAGATCTCCCGAATGGCCATGCCGGCCCTCTCCTCCACCTCCGCGTCCGAGTCCTTGAACGTCCATCCCAGCTCATCGGCCAGCAAGCGGCCGACCGTGGTTTTGCCCGTGCCCATGAATCCGACCAGGATCACATTCCGGTACATCGTACAACCTCCCCCATATCCTAAATTTTACAAAATAGCATGAATAAAACGGTTTTTTTTCAGTAAGGATGGTAGTACCCCTATTTATGTGGAAAAGGAGTGGATCCCGATTGCATCCCGCCCCCCTGCCCCAACCCTCGGGCCGCACGCTGGAGCAGCTGCTGGACCCGCAGCATCCGTTATGTAAGGACGATGTGATTTGGCTCCTCGACTATATCAAAAAAAAGGTGGCCGAGGAAGACCCCGACCTTCTGGATCTTTCCCAGCCACGCTTATTGAAGAACTTCCGGTACTTCGCGGAGATCTCCATGCTGATGCTTCACCGCCGGCCCTTCTATGACCAGGACGCCGACAGGCTCCGCCAGTGGATGGCCGAAGCCGTCTATGGTCTGCACGGGAAGAAATAGCCGGAGCTTACTTCATCCATTGGAAGTGGAAGAAGCCCTCTTTGTCCGTACGCTCGAAGGTATGGGCGCCGAAGTAGTCGCGCTGCGCCTGCAGCAGGTTCGCCGGCAGACGCTCGGTGCGGTAGCTGTCATAGTAGGACAAGGCCGAGGAGAACGCCGGCACCGGAATGCCCTGCGTAATGGCAGCGGCAATGACCTTGCGCCAGGAAGCCTGGTACTTGTCGATGACACCCTTGAAATACTCGTCGAGGAGCAGGTTCTTCAGCTCCGGATTGCGGTCGTACGCGTCCTTGATGTTCTGCAGGAAAGCGGCACGGATGATGCAACCACCGCGGAAGATCATGGCGATGCTGCCGTAGTCCAGATTCCAGCCGTACTCTTCAGAGGCCGCTCTCATCTGAGCGAAGCCTTGGGCGTACGAGCAGATCTTGCTTGCATAGAGGGCTTGGCGCACAGCTTCGATGAACTCGCCGCGGTCCATGGACAGCGGTGTGGCAGCCGGACCGGTCAGCACCTTGCTGGCCGCAACGCGCTCATCCTTCATCGCGGAGATGAAGCGGGCGAAGACGGATTCGGTGATCAGGGAAAGGTGTACGCCCAGGTCCAGCGCGCTTTGGCTGGTCCATTTTCCCGTACCCTTCTGTCCGGCGGTATCCTTGATGATGTCCACCATCGGCTTGCCGGTCTCCGGATCGTACTTCGTGAAGATATCGGCGGTGATCTCGATCAGATAGCTGTCGAGCTCCCCTTTGTTCCACTCGGCGAAGATTTCATGCAGCTCTTCGGTCGAGAGGCCCAGACCTTCCTTCAGCAATTGGTAAGCTTCGCAGATCAGCTGCATGTCACCGTACTCGATGCCGTTGTGCACCATCTTGACATAATGGCCTGCTCCGTCCGGACCGATGTAGGTACAGCAGGGATCGCCCTTTACCTTGGCGGAGATGGCCGTCAGAATCGGCTCCACCAGCTCGTAGGCGCTGCGCTGGCCGCCCGGCATGATGGAAGGGCCTTTCAGCGCGCCTTCTTCACCGCCGGATACGCCGGTGCCGATGAAGCGGAAGCCCTTCGCCTCCAGCTCCTTGTTGCGGCGCTGGGTGTCCGGGAAGTAGGCGTTGCCGCCGTCGATCAGGATGTCGCCTTGATCCAGGTACGGGATCAGCTGGTTAATGGTGTCGTCCGTCGGCTTACCCGCCTTGACCATGATGAGGATCCGGCGCGGCGTTTCAAGAGATTGAACGAACTCCTCCACGGAATAAGTGCCCACCAGGTTTTTCCCCGGATTTTCCTCCAGGATCTCCTTGGTCTTCTCCGGAGAACGGTTGTACACGGATACGGAGAAGCCGCGGCTTTCGATGTTGAGCGCCAGGTTCTTGCCCATAACGGCCAGACCGACGACCCCGATTTGCTGCTTAGACATGGTTTATTCCCACCCTTATCTTGAATTGACGTGCGCGGATTATATGGTCATGGCGCCGAAGCCGCCGTCGACACGGATCATCGATCCGGTTACGAAGCTGGATGCTTTGTCGGAAGCCAAGAAGATGGCCGCTCCTTGAAGCTCGTCGGGTTCCCCGAACCGGTTCATCGGCGTATGCTTCATGATGCTGTCGATCCGCTCCGGAGAGAGGATCTTGCGGTTCTGCTCGGCCGGGAAGAAGCCCGGGATGATGGCATTGACGCGGATATTGGCCGGAGCGAACTCCTTGGCCAGGTACTGGGTCACGCTGTTGACCGCCGACTTGGAGGCGGAATAGGTGAAGACGCGGGAGAGCGGCTGGCTGGAGGAGACGGAGGAAATGTTGATGATGCTTCCGCCCAAGCCTTGCTCTACCATATGTTTGCCGAAAACCTGGCAGGCTAATACGACGCTCTTCAGGTTCGCGTCCATGATGGAATCCCATTCCTCCATGGTGATGTCGAAGAACGGTGTAGCGCTGTTCTTGCCCGGACAGTTCATCAGGATATCCACGCGGCCGGTCCAAACCACTACGTCCTGCAGCACCTGGCGCAGATCCTCCACGCTGGTGGCGTCCGCATAGAAATTTTTGGCTTTGCCGCCCACTTCCTCTATGCGCTTGACGACCTCCAGGGACTTCTCCTGATTGCGTCCTACTACCGCCACAGCCGCGCCGTATGCGCCGAGGGCCACCGCCATGGAACTGCCCAAGGTGCTGTTGCCGCCAATGATAATCGCTGTTTTACCGGATAAGTCGAACAGATTCATGTGAACCCCTCCCAAGTTGATCGAATGATGGCGTTACTTCTTCTGGAACGCTGCGATATCATCGAATTGGGAGCCCAATTGATGATACACTTCCATATAAATCCTTGTCAATTCTTTGTAAGTTTCATGATGGGCCGCATCGGCTTCATGACGGTTGCCCGTCCGAACCCATGCATGGATCCCGTTAAAATCCTTCACTTCTCCCAGAGCCAGAAGTCCAAGCTGTGCGGCGCCCAGACCGGAAGCCTCGATAGCATCCGGAACGACGACCGGCGTACCGGTCACATCCGCCATGATCTGCCTCCAGAACGGCGACCGTGCAAACCCGCCCGACGCCCGAATTTCCTTGGGCTTGCCTGCGGTTTCCACCAGCGCCTCCGCAACGGAATGAATCCGGTAGATGACGCCTTCTAAGACAGCGCGGATCATATGCTTCTTCTCATGGGCCAGAGAGAGGCCGAAGAACACACCCCGAGCGTTGGCGTTCCAATAAGGCGCCCGTTCACCGGCTAACAGCGGCAGGAAGATCAAGCCCTCCGAGCCTGCCGGCACGCCTTCGGCGATGCGGGTCAGATGGTCGTACGGATCCAGCCCGAGCTTTCGCCCTTCCTCCGCTTCCAGCGTGGCCAGGTGATCGCGGACCCAGCGGAACATGATGCCGCCGTTGTTGATGGCACCGCCGATGACCCAGAAATCCTCCTTCAAGGCATAGCAGAACAACCGGCCTTCCGGATCCGTAACAGGCTCCCGGACGACGGAGCGGACTGCGCCGCTCGTACCGATGGAGACGGCGAAGATGCCGGGCTCGAAAGCGCCGGAGCCCAGGTTGGCCAGCACTCCATCCGTAGCGCCCGCCACAACCGGCGTGCTCGGCAGCAAGCCCATGGCCGAAGCCACGCCGGGCTCGATTCCCTCCAGGATGTGGGTGGTGGAGACGGGCTTCGCCAGCCGGTCTGCCGTAATGCCGGCCAATGCCAAAGCTTCTTCATCCCAATCCAGTGCCTTCAGATTGAAGAGTCCGGTGGCGCTAGCGCAGGAATAATCGATGTAATAATCGCCGAACCACTTGTAATGAACGTATTCCTTGATGCCGATGAACTTATGGGCGGCGGCGTGGAGCTCTTTCATGGCGTCCTTCATCCAGACCAGCTTGACGAAGGGTGACATGGGATGGATTGGGGTACCAGTGCGCCGGTAGATCTCAAGGCCCTGGTGTTCCTTCTTGATCCGGTCGGCCACTGCCGCGGCGCGGTTGTCGGCCCAGGTAATGCAGCGGGTCAGCGGATTGCCGCCGCGATCGACGGCAATCAGGCTGTGCATGGCTGAGCTGAAGGAGACGCAGAGAATCTCCTCCGGCGCAGCGCCCGCTTTACGAATGACGGCCCCTACTCCGTCGACAACAGCCCGGTAGATCTCGTCCGGGTCCTGCTCCGCCACATCCGCCTTAGGCGTGTAGAGCGGGTATTCGATGGAGTGGGATGCCAGAACCGTGCCGTCGGCGGCCCGGATCACCAGCGTCTTCGTGCTGGTGGTGCCGATGTCCGCCGCGACGATATAAGGCTTCTTGGCGAGAAGGCTCATTCGAACAGATCACCCTTTTCGTTGAACGGCAGGTCGTACGGCTCCGTCAGAATCTCGATATCCGGATGCTTCCTGGCTTCCTCCAGCAGATTGACGGAAATCTCGATCTCCCCCAGATGCAGGGTATTGCGGATCCGGACCAGTCTGCAGGTGGTGTAATCCAGAATGTTGCAGGTCTTGACCGCCGCCTTGATCGTATACAGCTGGTTCTCCAGGGTGGTGGCGATCTTGGTCGGCGCACATACGGTGGAGGTCAGGCCGTTGGCGTAAGTCGCCGGGCGGTCCATCTTATCCACCAGACGCTGGGTCGTGAAGTCCGACGTCCCGACGCCGTTGGCGTTGCCCTTGGTTTCCGGAGTCAGGTCGAGGACGACCATCTTGGAAACGTCGGGACCGCCATGGGCATATTCGGTCGGATAACGTCCGGTGACGTTCGGATCCATGCCGTCGCCGCTGATGTTCTTGCCGATATAGTCAATGACCAGCACATCGATCTGATCGAACAGGATTTTGGGCAGGCGGGCTTTGGCTTCCTCCAGCAGAGCGGGCTCGCGGGCTTCGATCTCTTCGGCCGGAAGCACCTCGATGCGGCAGGTCTGGTCGTACGCATTCTCCACCAGCGCCACGCCGAAGACGATCGGCAGCTTGTCGAGCATGATCTTGGCCATGGCCGGCACGTTCTCCGCCATATATTTGAAGCCCATCTGGTGGCAGGCCTCCGCGCCCTTCTGCTTGCCCAGGCCGATGGCGATCATCTTCATGATGCCGCTCTCGATCCGGCCCCGGAAGGCCGTGTGGGGCTTCACCCGGTTGATGACCACGATAGCATCTGCTGTCGAGGCGATCTGGTCCACATAGACCGGCAGGCCATTAGGCAGTTCGCCCAGCTTGACGACCTCCATGGAGGACCGTACCGGCACCCCCATGGTCTCCTCATCAATGCCCAGGTGGTGAAGCACTTCCTTCTGACCCGCATCCGTCGCGCCGCCATGGCTGCCCATGCAGGGCACGATATACGGATGAGCTCCGGCCGCCTTGATGGCGTCTACGGTCGCACGGGTGAAGGCCGCAATATTGGCGATGCCGCGGCTGCCTACGGCAACCGCTACCTGCTGGCCCGGCTGGATGCGGTCGATGCCGCCGGGCTTCTTCAACTCCTCTTGGAGCGTCTCCACCGGATTCTCAAGCTTGGTGGCGTCGAACTTCTGGCGGATTCGGACCACCTGGGGAACCGGGATGTCATCCAATAGCTTGCGAAGAATACTCACTGTCGTCAGCCTCCTGACTGATTGTCGAATACGGCCCTTACTTGCCGAGCAGGTCCAGGTGCTTGCCGATATGGGCGGCGAGCGCTGCGTCGTATGCCTCTTCCTGATCGCTCAGCGTGTGGTAGAATTCGGTCTTGAAGAGCGGCTGGCCGGCGGCATCCTTCGCTTGCAGAAGCAGACCGTAAGTAATGTGCAGCAGCTGGCGCGCGTTGTTGTCGTTCATATATTCGGGGAGCTCGGCGTCCGACACCTCGGACAGCGGCTTGATGGCCGATACGTCAGTCGTCACATGATAGTACGCCTTGGCTTCTTCGAAGTGCTCCAGCGCATACTGATGCATCTTCCGGTACAGGCCCGGGTTAACCTTGGCGACGGTGCGGACGGCCTCCAGCCAGTTGGTGCCGGCGGTCTTGGCGTGGAAGCGGCCGGAGGTGTACTTGGCCACCAGCGGGAACACGCTGAACTTGTCGCTTCCGGAGTGGATGCTGAGCTTGTAGCCGAAGTGGTCGGCGATGGCGGCATGTACGGCCAGCTCCTTCTCAAACTGGGCGATGTCGCCGATGTAGTCGATCCCCTTCTGGAACTCGCCTACGAAGCGGGGCGCCATGCTGTAGATGGAGATGTCCTTGTCGTACAGCTCCTTGGCCACCAGGAAGTGAGCGGCGGGATCCGTGGGAGTGGCGGTCTCGTCAATGGAGATCTCGAAGTCGACGGCACGGCCGGCATTCACGATATAGGTCCGGTAGATGTATTCCATAAAGTTGACGGCTTCCCCGTAGATGAGAACATACTTCTGAAGCTGGGTCTTCTCGAAGGAGATGGAATGGCTGCCCACCTGGAAGGTCTGTCCCAGATACTTGCTCTCGAAGGAGGCGCGGACGTCCGCAGGCAGGGCGTTGTACTTCGCTTCGATGGACTCGGCGGAGGTTCCCTCCACGTTATTGTCGATTTTCTCGGAGCAGTCCAGCGTCAGCATGGTGAAGCCCAGGTCCAGAGACATCTTGATGTCCGCTTCCACCTTCAGGTGATCGCCGTCGGCGCCGAAGCCGTCCTTGTAGCCTTCCTGGAAAGCCGCGAAGCTGGCCGCGTCCACCACCTGCTTATAATCGCGTCCGGTCAGTGCCAGCTCACGGATGCTCTGCTGGGCCAGAATCGGACGAATGTTGCGGCCGCGGATGGTCTGGATGTGACCCGGCGAAGCCAGGCCAAGACGGTCGCCTAAGCCGAAGGTGGCGATCTGGGTGCCGAATGCGCGCGGCACGGTGTAATCGAAGAATTTGTTCAACGTAAGACGGTTCGCATGGGAGAGCGGGCATACCTTGCCGCCGTCCTGCTCTTCGCCCTGCAGCTCGCTGTACAAAGCGCCGGAGCCTACCGCCAACAGGACTTTATCGTAGCCGTGCTTCGCCATCAGCAGAGTGGTGCCCTCTGCTTTTTCGAGAGAACGGGGATAGACCTTCACGCCTTCAACCGCTGTTGCTTCCCCATGATTCATTGCTTGAAACACTTCTGCGAAAATACCCATTTTGAACGAAATCCTCCCTTGGTTTAATGTGGTGGTGCTATATGTCTCAAGCGGAAGCGCCTCCGGCGCGGGCGCCGGACGGACACTTTCGCTAAGGCAATCGTTGCTTACTGGGCCGGAGGCTTGCGGACGGATTCCCGGACCACCAGCTCGGTGTTCAGATGGATGATATCCCCGGTATGCTGCTTGTTCTCGATGGATTCGAGCAGCAGCATCGCCCCCTGGCGGCTGATCTCCTCAATGGGCCGCTTGACCGTGGTCAGCGCCGGAGACAGGAAGGCCGAGAACATGCTGTCGTCGAAGCCGACGACGGAGATGTCGCCCGGAACGTCGAGACGCTCCTCCGCAATGGCCTTCATAGCACCGACGGCCATGTCGTCGTTCTGGCAGAACACGGCGGTGGGACGAGGCTCAAGCTTCAACAGCTTGCGCATGGCGTTATAGCCGCTCTTCAGATCATAGTTGCCCTTCGCCTGGTATTCGGGCTCACAGGGAATGCCGTGGTCGGTCATGGCCTTCAAGTAGCCTTCCTTCCGTTCGGCCGTCGACTGGAAGCCTTCCTTCCCTTCGATGATGGCGATCCGGCGGTGCCCGTGGCGGATCAGGTGCTCCACGGCCTTGTAGGCTCCCTGGCAGTCATCCGACAGAATGTTCATGCCCTTCGGCGCGTCCACCCTGCGGTTCAGGACAATATGCGGAATCCCGGCCTCGCCCAAGTGGCGGAGAAACGGGTCGTCCTTCGAGCTCTGGCTCATGACGATGACGCCGTCGAAGCTCTTGCGGTGAATCGAACGGAAATGCTCATAGTCGTCGATTCCCCGGACCACCATATTGTAGCCTTCTTTAATCACGCTATTAACGCCGCGGACGGTTTCATAAAAGAACCCCGCCGACGTGCCGGTGGCCAGCGTTGAAAAAAACAGCCCGATATTATAAGATCGGTCCATAACCAAGCTCTTGGCGCTGAAGTTAGGGGTATACCCCATCTCCTCGGCGATTTGCTTGATTTTCTCTTTCGTCTCCGAATTGATAAGCGGGCTGTCATTCAACGCGCGGGATACCGTCGTGTGAGATACCTGCGCCAATCGGGCGATATCTTTGATCGTGACACTCATGCCTTTCACCTCTGACATGATGATAACACACTCTGCACACGTTAACAATACGAACGATCATAAAATCTCGTCACAAAATTAGAAAAAATATTTCAACTTTTTGACACATTTATGATAAAAAATTTCGAATCGGTTGGCAAGCCCATTCAAATCTTTTACCCGCTGCCTTCCCCTTCATCCGACCATAGTCTGCCCTGTTCCCGCCCCCTAGCCTTCCTTATGCCCATAAAAAAGGATCCGCGCATCGATGTGCGCAGATCCTCGCATGTAAGATGGGTTTGATATGCCGCTTTAGCATTCCAGCATCAGCATCTCCTGTCTCAGCTCCTCCAGACGCTTCAGGGCATGGTCCGCTTTCTCCGCGTCGTCCTCGGCGAGGGCTTCGTGCAGTACGGCCAGCTCGTAATTCAGCTCCAGCTTAAGCACCGGAATCCGCTCTTCGATCCGGCTGGACTTGAAGGCCTGCATGATGTGCTCCGTCGTGATCACTGGTTCCCGTTGGAATAACACCTTATGCTCCACCCCCGATATCTCCACCGTCCGGATGATCTCGCCGAACATAATATTCTCGATCAGAATCTGTCTGTCGCGGAAGCGCTTGACTATCGCGTGTCCCCGAGTGTCCCCGATCATCTTCTCCATAAGCTCCGCCAGCTTCTCGTCCTTGATGGAGTAATTGCCGATAATTTTGTACCGTTCTCCGATCCGCTGGAACTTCAGCTTCACAAGCTTCCGTCCGGAACGGATGGAGATGATGAAATGCTGGTCGCTTTCGTTCCAGTACAGAGAGAAGCCTTCCTGTATCAGGGCCTTGATGAAATAACGGATTTGCCGCCGATCAAACCTTAGCTCCAGGTTGCAGTATTCCACCTCATGACTTTTATTCACGGCAATCCCCTCCCGTATGATAAAGGTAAGCCAACAGCCAGGATCTCTCCGCGCGCCGGGGGACCGGCATGGGAATTGTCAAATGATGACTGAATGTTCTGACAATTCACCCTTTTCTATATCTTATTATGAAATGTATGAATTAGCAACTTGGTTTATTGACTATTTTCTTGCCGTCCGCCTATGTTGTAAGCGTATTCAATTTGACCTGCAAAAAGAACGCCTCCCCCCTTCTAGGGAGGAAGCGCAAGGAGCGGAGAGCCGTCAAACCCGCGGGCTCTCCTCCGGATTCATGATGGCCGTCCCGAAGCTTAGGAGTACGACCCCGAACAAAACCACAATTCCCAGGTGATACGGAATATCGCGAAGGGATGCGCCGTTCGCCAGCTTGGCCACGGCCTCGACGACCCACTTTTGGGGTACGAAGTTGGACAGCTTCTGCATGGGCTCGGGCATAACCGACACCGGCCAGAAGCAGCCTCCCAGCATGCAGGTGGGGGTCATGATGAGGGAATGCAGCATGTTGTTCTGCTCCGCCCCTTTGTTGAAGACGGCTAAGGCTGCGAAGATCCCCAGTGAAGCGAGCAGGAAGCATTCCAATACCAGCAGCTGAGCCCCGAAGGAGATGCCGTAATCCCCTCGACTCAGGAGACGGGAAACCGTCAGCACGAAGACGATCTGAATCGTTCCCACCAGCATGCAGCCGAGAAAATGTCCTCCCATCAGCTCCCAATGGCGCAGCGGAGAGGCGTAGAGCCGTTGGAAGGTCATGCTCCGGCGGTCTTCCAGGATCTTGGACATCGCCCCTCCTGCCATGGCCATGATGAAGATCAGTAATAGCCCCGTAGAATTGGTGACCCGCTGCCCTTTCATGTAATCCCGCTTCTCGATCCGGTAAACCGCCGCCTTGTCCCGCTTCTCTTGGTAGATCCGCTTGATCTCGGAAACCGCCTCCCCTTGGGTCAAGTTTCCTGACGCCTGCACCCGCTCCGCCGTTCCGATTAGCTGCCTGACTTCCGCCTCAACCGTATTGCCGACGAGATAGGCCGCCTCGGTAAAGTTGAATTCCTTGAGTTCGACGGCGGGCTGTCGGCCGGCGAGAAGCTCCTCGGTGAAGCCCTCCGGAATGATGAGCGCCGCCTCCGACTTCTGCTTCATCACGCGGTCCTCGGCTTCAACGCTGCTTTCGGCCTGCCGGATCCGGAATTCCGTATGATCCTCCCACTCCGAGACCATGAGTTTCCCCAGTCCTCCGCGGTCCAGGTTGACCGTCTCCAGCAGAATCTTGTCGCTGGCGGTGTCCCCCAGCAGGGTCATCAGCAGTGAAACAGACATTGCAGGCACGAGCACGAGGAATACAAGGTGCTTCTTCTTCCCCAGAATCCGCTTCACGAGCATCAAGGCCAAATACAAGCTATTCATGGTACCCCACCTTCCTATACAGCAGAACGGCTGCGCCTGCCGCTGCAGCTGCAAACCATGCGGTGGCGCGAATATCTACCCAGACGGCGGACACTTCGTCATGCAGCATGATGCGAAGAATACTGTGTACGGCCCGGTAATTGACCGTATAGGAGCCGATTCTCGACAATACTTCTCCAATGGCCGGCGTAAAGCCGCCGGACAGGAAAGTGGTCATGATGACGAACGTTTGGAAGATGCCGATGACCTGCTGCTTTCGGGACGCCAAGAGAGCCGTAATCACGGCGATCGACATGCAGAACACCATGAAGAGCGCAATCGTAAGCAGCAGCAGGAGAAGGTCTCTCCCCCAATCCGCTCCGAACAGGATGGCAGTACCTCCGATGATGATTCCTGCCTGAAGAGCCAATACGCCGCTCTGCCCCGCTAACAGGCCCGTAAGAATGCGCCAAGGAGGCACCGGTGCGGACAGCATCCTTGACAACGTATGCGTCTCTTTGGCGGCAACCAAGTTGATGGCGGCGGACATGGCGAAGTACAGCATGAACATGACCAGCATGTGAGCGGCGTAATATTGAACCGCTGTATAGGTCGTCATCGATTCCAGCCATCCCGTTCTCTGGACCAGCGCCAGCTCTCCCTTGACCCGGGCACCCGGCACCGGTGTGTCCAAGGGGATCTCTCCCTTGGACCAGCTGCCGCTTTCCGCAAAGCGCTGGTTCCAGCCGTCGAAGAACATATGGAAATCCTGAAGGGCGGCAACGGTCTTGACGATATTGCTCCCTTGGAAAAACTGCCATTCCGGCTTCTCTCCCTTGCGCAGCCCTTCACTGAAGCCTGCCGGGACGGCAATCCCCACGTCCGCTGCATCGTTCGCCAGCTTTTCCGTAAGCTCTTCTGCTGAGGACACCTTCAGGGTCCGGGTATCCCCCATCCCTCCTCCGGACATAAACCTCGTGAGAGAGTCCCGGATGAAGCCGTCATCCTCCATCAGAACAGCCAGCCGAAGCTCTCCTGCCTGGATCGGCTTGTTCACGAAGAAAGTGGACAGAGCCGAGCCCAGGATCAGAATCAGCAGAAGCGGCATCAGGAACAGCATGACGATGACGGAGCGGTATCGGATAAGCCGCACCAGCTCGTAATACGCGATCGTTGCGATCTGCTTCAAGGTCCTCCCCCTCTCTAATCCCGGAGCTTCCTGCCTGTCAGCGACAGGAACAGCATCTCCAGATTAGCCTCGACCCGGTCCAGGGAACGGACGGCCATCTCATGCTTGGAGAGGATGAACAGGATGTCCTGGAGGTAGGGCTGGCTGGCTTTCATCTCAAGCTCGATGCTTCCGTCCACCGCTTTGACCTTATCGATCCGCGGATGGCGGCGAAGCTCTTCCAGAGCAGCCTCCTTCACCTCCGACGTTCGGATCACCAGCTTCTCGCCACTGCCCTCAAGAGCCCGGAGCTCAGGCTCGGTCCCGCAGGCGATCAGGCGCCCCTGGTCCATGATGCCGATCCGGGTCCCGATCGCCGCCACTTCCTCCATGTAATGCGTGGTGTAAATGATGGTGGAACCCATCCGGTTCAGCTCCTTCACCGAATCCAGGATGTGCTTCCGGGACTGGGGATCGATGCCCACCGTAGGCTCATCCATGATGATCAGCTTGGGGCGGTGTGTAATGGCACAGGCTATGTTCAGCCGTCGCTTCATGCCGCCGGAGAACCTGGAGGGCCTGTCCTTCTGACGCTCCTTCAAGCCCGTAAATTCTAGGGCTTCCTCCACCCGTTCGGCCAGCAGCCTCCCGGAAAGACCCTGAAGCCTCGCGAAGAAGACAATATTGTCCCGGGCGCTCAGATCCTCGAAGATGGCCAGCTCCTGCGGGACCAGACCGATGCGGCGCTTCACCTCCATCGGATCCCGGCCGACCGAATAGCCGTCAACCAGCAATTCCCCTTGGTCCGCTGGAATCAAGCCGCTCAGCATCTTAATCGTCGTGCTTTTGCCCGCCCCATTAGGGCCCAGCAGGCCGAAGATTTCCCCCGGCTCGATATTCAAATTCAGGTGATCGACGGATAAGGTACCGCCGTACCGTTTCACTACGTTTCGAATGGCGACCATGCTCACGGGCCGTAACCCCCTTTTGCCGTCTCTTCTGCATGTTAGTATTATAACGTCCCCTGCCCTCCCTTGGCAGGTAGAAAACGTCATCTTTGCGAAATGACTAAAGTCATCCCCGGTTTCCTTGTGCTATAATGACGACAGCAAGCCGCATCCTTTTTATGGGAAGGGGACCGCCGTGAATCCGCCTTTGGCCATCCTCCGTTATCTGTTATTACTGGCTGCCGCCGTGGCCATGCCTTACTATACCGAGATCTCTTCCTTCCCGGTCTATATCTCCCAGATCCTGCTCCTGCTCTGTCTGGTACGCATCCGGGAGCGGCCGCTTACCGCGCCTTACGCGACGCTGCTCTTCGCGGCGGAGGCTGTCTGGACGGCCTGGCTCGTGCATACATACGGAAGCATGCTCTTCATCCTGTTCTGGTCCCTGGCCGTATCCCTCTTCGACCGCCATGCTCCAGCCCTGCGCTTCCAGCTGGCAGGCGTACTCCTGATCCTGATGAATCTGTCCCTGTCCGGAGCGCCGGATGCCCGTCCCTTCGAGGCCAATTCCGGCTTCCTTGCCTTGTCCCTCGTGCTGTTCCGCTCCGTCAAGACGGAGGTGGGCCGCGAAGAGCTGCAGCAGCTGTATGACGAGCTCCGACGGAAGCATTATGAGCTGGAGGAAGCCCGGGCGCGGATCCTGGAATATGCCCGCATCGTGGAGGACAGCGCCCAGGCGGAGGAGCGCAACCGCATCGCCCGGGAGATCCACGACGATCTCGGGCACAAGCTCATCCGCTTGAAGATGATGCTGGAAGCGGTGCTGCATATCATGCCCGAGCATCCGGACAAGGGGATGGAGATGATCCGACAGGTCCGGGACCAGCTCACCGACAGCATGGAGTCCATGCGCAAGACGGTCCGGAAGCTGAAGCCGGAAGAGGCGGACGTTCACAGCTGGTCGCTGGAGAAGCTCATCGAGGAGCTGTCCCGCGAGCCCGGCTTCCGCATCCGATATCAGGTCCGGGGCGCACCGGTTCCCTTGTACCCCAGCTGCGAGATCGTGCTATACCGCAACACACAGGAAGCGATCACCAACGCCATCCGCCACGGAGGCGCCGACGAGATCGAAGTCGAGCTCCGGTATGGGGACAGCAGCGTGGAGCTTACGGTCAGCAACAACGGCACGGTCCCCAAGGACATGGGGCGCAAGGGACTTGGCGTCAGCGGCATGGAGGAGCGGACCCGTCTGGTCGGCGGAGAGCTGGCATTCGATATGACCGGCAGGTTTGCGGTGACGACCCGCATTCCGACGGTCCGAACTTAAGAACCTAAGGAGTGACATAGGATGATACGTTTGGCCATTGTAGACGACGACCCCTTCATCCGGGAGAGTCTGAAGCTGATCCTCGACTTGGATCCGGGGATAACGGTTGCCGGGACCTGCCAGAACGGAGCGGAGGCGGTGGAATTCGTCCGCAGCCATCCGGTGGATCTGGTGCTGATGGACATTCGGATGCCGGAATGCGACGGCGTCGAGGGCACCCGCCGCATCAAGAGCGAATTCCCCCAAGTGTCCGTTCTCATCCTGACCACCTTCGACGATGATGAGTACATCATCGAAGCCCTGCAGAACGGCGCAGGAGGCTATATGCTGAAGAATATCCCTCCGGACCGAATCATCGAGGGCATCAAGACGGTCCATGGCGGGAATATGCTGATCCATCCCCATATCGCCAAGAAGCTGGCCGGCCTTCTCCACCGGGATTCCGAGGCCCCTGCAGCCGTCAAGCCGTCAGGCGGCAAAAGCCTGGACACCTACGGCTTGACACAGGCGGAGCAGCAGGTGGTGCTCAAGATCTCCGAGGGCATGTCCAATAAGGAGATCGCCCAGGAGCTCTTCTTAAGCGAAGGAACGGTCAAAAATTACATCACCGAGATCCTGAGCAAGCTGAATCTGCGGGACCGGACCCAGATCGCCATCTTTTATCTTAAGAATCAATAAACGTCCGGATCTACGTAAAAATGTAATATGAATTTCATCTGGGCTTAAAGTAATTTTAAGGTTCATCGGATAGAATGGAAGATAACAACACAGGATATAGCCTGAATGCGAAAAGGAAGGTGATGGAAGTGAACACGTTACAAGCCAAAAAGATGCTGGCCGGAGCCATGGTGCTGTCGCTTGCAATCTCGGGAGGACTCTTGATCGGGAACGACCGCGCGGCTGCGGCGGGTTCCTCCGGGCTTTCCCGCCAAGGGCTGACCGTCGGGCAATTCGCCCAGCTTCAGGACATGAAGAACCGTTGGCGGAAGCAAACGGAGGATCACAAGGGCGGCACGGCTCTCGTCGAAGAGGCTGCAGGCATCCTCGGTATGGACCAAGAGCTCGTGAAGAAGCAGCTGACCGAGGGCAAGAGCCTGGTGGAGATCGCCGCCTCCAAGGGTATGAGCGAAGCCACCTTGAAGGAGAAGCTGCTGGCTGAGCGCTCCGCCAAGCTGGAGGAGGCCGTCAAGGCCGGCAAGCTGACCCGAGAGCGGGCCGACACCATCAAGAACCGGCTGCAGGAGCATATCGGCAGCAAGCTGAACCAGAAGGGCTGGAGCCCGGAAACCGGCTTCCATGGCCCAGGCCACCCCAAGAAGCACCCTGCCGGCGTCCTCTCCCAGGTCGGTCCGGAGAAGATGGCTTCCATCCTGGGCATGAGCAAGGAGGACTTGGTGAAGGAGCTGAAGGCCGGCAAATCGCTGGCGGATATCGCCCAGTCCAAGGGGATGTCCAAGGACCAGCTGGTCGCCAAGCTGAAGGAGGAGCTGACTCCCGTCTTGGAGAAGGCGGTTGAACGTAAGCACGAGCCGAAGAAGGATAAGTGAGGTCGATAAAAAGGCTGGAACCGGGCAAACGGTTTCCAGCCTTTTTGCCTATAATCCGACTGAAGCTCATTCCCGCCGATTCCCTGAAATAGGCTGCTCTTCCCCAGCATGGTCCCGATAGCCTCGGGCTACAATAGACGGTGATTGCATCGCGATGGAAAGGGTGAGCGGGATGAAGAGATGGTTGCGGACTGGGGTTCTGGTCTTCTTGTTGCTTGCGGGCGGCTGCCGTTCGGGAAACGATGCTGCGCCTTCTTCACCCCCGGCTTCCGGTGCGGGTACCTCCGGATGGAGCAGCGCGGACTTCCCGGCCGTTCCCCTTCCGGATTCCAACCAGGATCAGGACGCTGGAATCGGCAGCTTGTTCCTGTCCCCTTCCCCGACTTCCTGGGGGCCGGTAGTGACAGTGACACCGGGACCTGTGCCGGATCCTGTCACTCCCTCCCCTTCTCCCCCGCCGACTCCGGCACCGTCCTCGGTACCGCCGGCGGCCAAAGCTCCGAAGAGCGCCTCTACCGTCAAACCCCACGCGGCCAGCGCCATTCAAGGACAGCGTAAAAGCGCGGAGCAGAATAACGGTACATCCTCTAAAGCCCGGAGCGCCTCCTCGTTGTCGGAGCTCCGGCGCAAGTACGGGGACAGCTTTATTTTCCAAGGGAAGGCGGACCGGAAGCAAGTGGCGCTTACCTTCGATGATGCCCCCGATGTGACATTTACACCGAAGGTGCTGGACATTCTGAAGCAGCATAAGGTAAAAGCCACCTTCTTCGTGGTGGGCTACCGTGCGGTGGAGCATCCCGAGGTGGTCCGGCGGATTGTCCGGGAAGGCCACGTGATCGGCAACCATTCCTACGGACACTCCTTGCTCAAGAAGCTGCCCTCCTCCAAGTTCGTTCAGGAAATCCAGAAGTCCGAGCAGGTCCTCTCCCCTCTGGCAGGATACACCCCGCGTCTCATCCGGCCGCCCTACGGGGCCGTCTCTGACGAGGAGCTGGCGTGGCTGAAGGAGAACGGCTATCTGACCGTCAACTGGAACGTGGATCCGGAGGATTGGCGCGGACATTCCAAGGATGTGGTGCTGAAGCGCACTCTGGATACAGCGGGTCCCGGAGCCATCATCCTGATGCATTCCGCCACCGGCAAGGGAGGCAGCCTTCAAGGCACCGTTGATGCCCTGCCCGGAATCATCGAGGGCCTGAGGAGCAAGGGCTATGACCTGGTCACGCTGCCGGAGCTCCTGGAGACAAAGAAAAGCAAGTGATACGATCCAGCCTATCGGGATGATCCGGTAGGCTGTTCGGGCGCCATCATTTGAAAGACCCAAGAAATAAAAAATTCCAACGACCACTAAAAATGAGTGATTACTCACTTTACATTCTTCATGCGCGGAGTTATACTGAACTCATCTCAAAAATGAGTGATTACTCACTCTACAACAAAGGAGAATCCGCCATGTCCATGGAATCCCCTGTTTGTATTCTGACGCATGACGTCAGCCGCCGGTTCGGGGATAAGGAAGTCCTGCACGGCATTACGCTGGAGGTGCGGCGCAATGAAATCTTCGGTCTGTTAGGCCCTTCCGGCTCCGGCAAGACCACGCTGGTGAAGATGATCGCCGGCATCGACGAGGCCACTTCCGGGCACATCGAGGTGCTCGGACAGCCGATGCCCAAGCTGGCGATGCTGTCCCGGATCGGCTATATGGCCCAATCCGACGCTCTCTATACGGAGCTCAGCGCCAAGGAGAACCTGGAGTTCTTCGGCTCCTTGTTCGGATTGAAGGGTGGCAAGCTGAAGCAGCGGATGCAGGAGGTCATGGAGCTGGTCAATCTGACCGATCATCTGAAGCGCTCCGTCGGCTCCTATTCGGGCGGAATGAAGCGGCGGCTGTCGTTGGCCATCGCGCTGATGCATGAGCCCGAGGTGCTCATCCTGGACGAACCGACCGTCGGCATCGACCCTGTGCTCCGCAAGTCGATCTGGACCGAGCTGGAGACCTTAAGCAAGCGGGGCGTCACCATCCTCGTGACGACCCACGTCATGGACGAGGCCGACAAGTGCCACCGCCTGGGCATGGTCCGCGACGGGGCTCTCATCGCCGTCGGCACCCCCGAAGCTCTGAAGCAAGAAACCGGCAGCGCCAATATTGAGGAAGCCTTCCTCTTCTACGGAGGTGTACGCTGATGAGAATCCGCGCCTTAATCATCCGAATTCTCCGCCAGTTCATTCACGACAAACGCACCATGGCCCTTATGATCGCTGCGCCGATCCTGATCCTGTCCCTGATGTACCTGATCTTCAACGGCGACACGTATCGTCCGAAGCTCGGCACCTTCCAGGTGCCTGCCTCTTACACCGCCATCCTAACGGCCGCTGATGCCGACGTGACCGAATACTCCACGGCGGATCAGGCGGAGCAGGCGCTGTCCGACCGTTCGGTGGACGCGGTCTTCCGGCTGGACGGGGGGACGCCCCGCATCAAGCTGGAGGGCAGCGATCCCTCCAAGAACCGCGCCGTCATGATGCTGATCCAGCAGTCGATACAGGCTCAGGCCGCGGCGCAAGCCCAAGGCGCCAAGCTCCCCGCCCCCGTCTTCGAATACCTGCACGGCTCGGCGGACATGGCATCGTTCGATAACTTCGGCCCGGTCCTGATCGGAGTCTTTGCCTTCTTCTTCGTCTTCCTGATCGCCGGCATCTCGTTCCTGAAGGAGCGGACCAGCGGCACGCTGGAACGACTCCTGGCTACTCCTCTCCGCCGCTGGGAGATCGTGGTCGGCTATATTGCCGGCTTCGGGATCTTCACCATGCTGCAGGCCGTCCTGATCGCATGGTACTCCATCGAGGTGCTCGGCATGATGATGGTGGGCTCCTTCGGCTATGTCATCCTGATCACGCTCTTATTGTCCATGACCGCCCTGTCCTTCGGCACCTTCCTGTCGGCCTACGCCAACACCGAGTTCCAGATGATCCAGTTCATTCCGCTGGTCATCGTGCCCCAGGTGTTCTTCTCCGGACTGTTCGATCTGGACAGCATGTCGTCCTGGCTCCGCTGGCTCTCCAACATTATGCCGCTGAAGTACGGAGCCGACGCGCTCCGCAATGTCATGATTCGCGGAGAGGGCTGGAGCTCCATCGCCATCGACGTCTACCTACTGCTCGGCCTCTCCCTCTTCTTCATGGGGGCCAACGTTCTGGCATTGCGCAAGCATCGCAAAATATAGTACTCTATCTGGGAACGATACGCAGAAGGAGGAACACCTCCATGCCGCAGGATATGGAACAATGGCTGTCGGATCTGGTGCGCTTGACCGATGAAGACGACAGCGCCAAGATGACCGACAAGCAGGCCAAAATATTGGAAGCGGCCATCGAGATCTTTGCCGAAAAAGGCTACTCGGCTACCTCCACCAGCGAGATCGCCCAGAAGGCCGGCGTGGCCGAGGGTACGATTTTCCGCCACTACAAGACCAAGAAGGATCTCCTCTTATCCATCGTCGGACCGATTCTGACCAAGCTGGTCGCCCCCTTCTTCATCCGGGACTTCGCCAAGCTGCTGGATCTGCCCTACAGCCGGATGGAGGATTTCTACCGGGCGGTCGCCAAGAACCGGATCCAGTTCGCGCGGAGCAATGCCAAGCTGCTTCGGATCCTGATCCACGAGGTTCCCTTCCAGCCCGAGCTCTCGGGGCAGGTGAAGACGGTCTTTACCGAGCACGTGTATACCCGTGTGGAGAAGGTGATCCGTCACTTCCAGGAGCAGGGGCAGGTCATCGAGGCACCACCGTTCCGGATCATCCGGACGGCCGTAAGTCTGATTCTGGGGTACGCCATCACCCACGTCATGCTCATGCCCGACTATCCGGTTGACGATGACGAGGAGATCAACCATCTGGTGGACCTTCTCATGTATGGGATCTCTCCTAGACCTTGAAGCCTGCTTTCACAAAAAAAGCTGCAAGCCTCATGCGAGGTTTGCAGCTTTTTCGCTGGTGCGGGTGGTGATGGTGAACCGGGCCAACAGCAGGATGGCCGCCAGGCAGACCGCACCGCCGAAGGCGAAGGGGCCGAAGATGCTGTAGCTGTACAGGACGCTGCCCATCAGGAGAGGCCCCAGGATTCGTCCCAGGCTGTCCATGGAGGACATGAGGCCTGTCGCCAGCCCCTGGGACACCGTCGTCTTCTGGGTGATGAGCGAGGTGACGCAGGGGCGGATCAGGGCGTTGCCCGCGCCGAACACGCATAGATACAAGGTGGTCATGAGCCAGTTCCCCGGCAGCAGCAGGAGGAAGAAGCCTGCGGACGACAGCAGGAGCCCAAGAAGAATGGCCTTCCCCTCCCCGCCTTTCTTGATCCGCTTGCGGACCACGCCTCCTTGTATGGCGGCACCGACGATGCCGTTGGCAAAGAACATACCCGACGCCCCCAGCACCGACAGGTTCATCCGCTCCATCTCGTAGAGCTGGAAGACCGTCTCCAGACCCGCTAAGGTGAAGGAAACGAGGAAGGACAGCACGTACAGATACTTGGATACGCCTGAGAAGGCCGTCCACCTGGACTGCTTCTTGCCGGCAGCCTGAAGGGCACGCTTGTCCGGCGTCAACGACTCGTCCAGCACCCGGTAGGCGACCAAGAGTGCCAGCAGAGACAAGCCGGCCGAGGCGAAGAAGGGGACGCTGTTGCCGAAGATGCTGAGCAAGCCTCCCACTCCGGGGCCGATGACGAAGCCCAGTCCGATGGCCATCCCGACCATCCCCATCCCCTTCGTCCGGTTCTCTTCCGTGGTAATATCCGCTACGTAAGCGACTGCGCAGGAAGTAACGGCACCAGAGAACAAGCCGCCGATGAATCTCGACACGTACATCAGCCATAGGCGCTCGTCCGCCAGACCGAACAGGAAGAAGCTTAAGGCGAAGCCCGACAGTCCGATCAGAATGACGGGACGCCTGCCGATCCGGTCCGACCAGGAACCCCACAAGGGGGACATGATAAAGGAGGCGGCGGAGTATAGAGTCAGCAGCAGTCCCATGTGGGTATTGGCGCTGCCGGTATGCTCCACCATGACGGGGAGCACCGGAATGATGATCCCGAAGCCTACGAATACGGTAAGCAGCAGGAGTACGATAACGCTTAATTTGTTTTTCATGGGACCTCCGTTCCGATTGAGATTTGAGATCGCCGGCCAAGCCGGCTTCTTTACCCCGAATGGTACCATAACTCGCCTTGGAAGCAAAATTTTCCCGATTATGGCCCATTTCATGGGGATTTACAAAACGTTGACGAAAAATCTTCTTGCATCCTAGGTCCGTTTTGATATACTCATTTTGTTTGTTTTATTTATAGAAACGTTCGATGAAAGGAATGATGTCCTGATGGATCACCAACGCGCCCCCCTCTTCTCCGCTCTTACCAAGCATGCGGAGCGGAATCCCGTCCAATTCCATATTCCCGGCCATAAGAAAGGGGTAGGCATGGACCCGGAATTCCGGAACTTCATCGGAGACAACGCCCTGTCCATCGATTTGATCAACATTGCGCCCCTGGACGATCTGCATCAGCCTACCGGCGTCATCCTGGAGGCCCAGCGTCTGGCCGCCGACGCCTTCGGCGCCGATTACACCTTCTTCTCCGTCCAAGGGACCAGCAACGCCATCATGACCATGATCATGTCCGTCTGCAGCGCAGGCGATAAAATAATCGTTCCCCGGAACATCCATAAGTCGGTCATGTCGGCTATCATCTTCGCCGGCGCCAAGCCCATCTTCTTGAAGCCGGTGCGCGACCCGAATTACGGCATCGACCACGGCATCACCGTCCGCTCCGTCCGCCGCGCCCTGGAGAAGCATCCGGACGCCAAGGCGGTGCTCGTCATCAACCCGACCTACTTTGGCGTATGCGCCAACCTGAAGGAAATCGTGGACATCGTCCACGGCTACAATATTCCCGTGCTCGTGGACGAAGCTCATGGTGCCTTGATTCACTTCCACGAGAAGCTTCCGCTGTCCGCCATGGCGGCCGGCGCAGACATGGCCGCCACCAGCGTCCACAAGCTGGGCGGCTCCATGACCCAGAGCTCCGTGCTGAACATCAAGGGCGACCGGGTAAACCCGCGGCGGGTCCAAACCATCATCAGCATGCTGACCACCACATCCACCTCCTACATCCTGCTGGCATCCTTGGACACGGCCCGCCGGAATCTGGCTCTTCATGGCCATGAGCTGGCAGAGCATGCCATCCGGCTCAGTGAGAGAGCGCGGGCTACTATCAACGAGATTCCGGGTCTCTCCTGCTACGGCAGAGAAATTCTGGGAGAAGAGGCCACCTTCGACATGGATCCGACGAAGCTCTGCATCCACGTACGGGAGCTGGGCATTACGGGCTACGACGCGGAGAACTGGCTTCGCGACCGGTTCAACCTGGAAGTGGAGCTTTCGGATATGTACAACATCCTCTGCTTCATCACCCCCGGAGATACGGAGGAGACCGTAGGCATCCTGCTGGCGGCGCTTCGGCAGCTTTCGGACGAGAACTATAATATCCGCGAGGCCAAGGAGCTCATCGTCGTGGAGACGCCGCCGATTCCGCAACTGACCTTGTCGCCGCGGGACGCCTTCTACGGCGACACGGAGATCATTCCGTTCCGGGAGTCCGCAGACCGGATCATCGCCGAGTTCATCTACGTCTATCCACCGGGCATCCCGATTCTTCTGCCGGGCGAGGTCATCTCCCAGGAGAACATCGACTATATCATCGACCATGTGGAAGTCGGTCTCCCGGTGAAAGGTCCCGAGGACCGCAGCATCGAGTTCGTCAAGGTGATCGTCGAGACCAACGCGATATTCTAAGAATGTACTCACCCCAAAAAAGGAACCGCAGCCGGAAGGCAGCGGTTCCTTTCTTTTCCGGTCCGGAGGCTGCCTTCGGGAATCCCCTTCGGCAGTCCGGATATATGGAGTGGTGCATCAAGGATGCGGGCGTCAATACTGCTCGTGGCTGGTTACGGCCGGTAGCCGCTGTCGGAGGAATAACGACAGCTCTTCGGTTTCTGTCGGGCCGGAGATGTTGAACACATGCTGGAGATACTCCTTGTTCTCCAAGTCATGCTCGCACAGAAGCGCCGACTTGCCCGTTTGCATGCAGATCACCAACGGTTTGCCGAAGAAGCTGTCGGTATACACGATGGCGAAGTCGTACCGGGCGGTTTCCGAAACGTAACCGATAAAGTTGACCTGGGAGCGCTCTGATACGTCGTACAAACGATCAAACATGTGATCTACCTCCTGTCCATGAGTTTTCTGAATATTGCATTTATTATTATATCAAAAGGACTTTAAATAAACCACACTTTTTAACGATTTTTTCGCGATCAATTATTTTTATCATTTTAGAAGAATTGTCATGAAGAGTTTGAAATGCTATGATGTGGAATGAACTTATGACACCGCAACGACGGGAACAGGAGGATCACATGAGCCAAAGCGCTTACATCAAATTCGTGGAAGGTTCCGCGGTTTCGTCTTTGTCCTTGGACGAATTGAAGGATCTGCTGTTGAAATATAAGGACCAGCTAACCCTGACGGGTCAGCAGCTGGATTGGGAATACGGCGACAAGGGCTTCCCTTATACCATCGAGATCAAACCCGAGGGCGAAGGCAAATGGTTTATGCTGAAGGCCACCAACGGGTATTACAAGTATATTCTGGCAGGAGTCGGCTCAGAATCCGCAGGCGAATCAGGCGAGCAGTCTTTCGTTCAGATCACGCTGCCGGACGGCGCCACCTCCGGAGACAAGTCCAAGGCCAACGAGTTCTGCAAACACCTCGCCAAGCAGCTCAAGGCCGAGCTGCACCTGTTCAACAAGCGGGTTATGTATTATAATCCGCGCAAATAAGAAGCCCCGGATCCATGCAAAAAACCCTTCGGCTGCCCGAAGGGTTTATTACGTATCCGGCTATTATTGTTCGTTCTGAACGATCTCTTCGTAGGCGGCAACGACTTTCTGCCATTCTTCGTCGGTCTCGATATTCACCAGGTAGGCATCTTCGCCTTCCTGCTCGATCCGGAAGATCACGCCGTCGGATTCCGGGTTGTTGCGATCCAGAAGAACCGCGTAGACTTTCTCGTCACTCTCGAAGGAGTAAACCATGACCATCTCGCGCTCTACGCCTTCTTCGTCTGCGATCATGAAGATTTCTTCTTCATGTTCATGATCATGATCGTGCCCGCAACCGCACTCGTGGTTATGCTCGGCCATGTGGAAACCTCATTTCATGTGATGTACTTGCTCCCTGTATCGTATCATGTTCGCTGCGGCAGGTCAATGAACGGGAACACCCGTTCAGTCCCCCTGTACCATCAACAAATTGGCGATTTTCTGCAGGCGGATGTACTCGTTCTTCTTCAGATCCTTCCGGAAATAGGCGAACAAATAAGCCGCTTCCACGAAGGACAGAGCGGGGTAACACGCAATCCCTTCATTCGTGAACGGGTTGTCCATCACGATCTGCCATTCTCCGTCCCGGTTCTCCGGAGTGACGGCGGTCAAGGCCTCGGACTTGTGGAAGATATACCGGTCGTAATCCTCCCACACCCGTTCCCAGGCGGGGCTTATAGCGCCGGGGTCCGGAACGATCTCTCGCCCTTTGCCGACAAGCTCCTTCACCCGCCCGATGCCGCTCTCATCGGCAGCCATCAGTTCATCCCGCAGACCCTCCAGAAGCTCGTTGAACATCGAATATCCGCCCTGCTTGTACTCCTCCCGGAGAGCCGCATAAGATCCCGGCTCCGCCGCGGCGAGCTGTTCGACTAACTCATGCTTAGAATTCACCTGATCTTCACCTTCTTATTCCTATGTATTATTAGAACCGATTCACAAGAAAAGAGCCCCCTGCTAAACCGGGTGGCTCCTTTCACTGTAACACAATCTTCATTTTTTTAAAAGTTTACTCGGAGACAATCAGCTTCTCCGCAACGGTCACGTAGCTGCCGTCCACATCGAAGGCGAACCGCACGGTGTAGTTGCCGCCTTCGCTGAACTTCACCTTAAACGGAGCGATAAACCAGAAGTTGTCCTGCGCACCGTCCATGGTGTTATCACTGCTGGCCACTTCGCTGCCGTACGGGTCCAGCACGGAGAGCTTGAAGCCGGAAGCCCCCGTCAACAGATTGTCCACCTGCACGAATACGTCGAAGCTTCGCGAGCTGCCCTTGTCCACCTTGCCGAAGGGCTTCTTGATGTTCGAAGAGCTAGCCTCCTGGGCCACGAACATATTCACGTTCGGCTTAAAGATATTGGCGGTCTGGCTGCCCTCGTCCCACTTGACGATCGCGTGAAAGGCATCCGCAACCTGTCTGAGCGGCAGAACGGTGCTGCCCTTCACCATAAAAGCCGGTACCCCGTCCGTAGACATCGTGCTGCCGTTCACATTCACCCGAACCTTGGAATAGCCTTCAAAATTGCCCCAACGGGAATCAGCCACCGCCGCTCCCCCGGCAACCAAGCATAGAACAAGCGTCAGGACGCCCCATCGCTTGATGTTCATCCCTTATGTACCCCCATTGCCAGTATGATAGTGTTGTATAAGGTTATACTCCGGGGGGTGGAAAGAGTTGCGCCGGTTGTAAACGAAAAAATAAATGACAACGAAAAAATCCGCCCCGCCGCCTTCCGGCAGCGGCGGGCGGATCTCCCTCCATACGGCTGTCGCCGACCGTCAGCCCAACAATCCCTTACGGTTCAGAATGGTGACGAACCGGTAGAAATCAAAGGAGCCGCCCTCCGGGGTATCGACCAGCCCTTGGGCAACAGCCTTGTTCACGGCCTCACGGGCCCAATCGGGCACCGCTGCTTGAACCTCCAGCCCCTCCAGCTGCGCCACCCGCGCGGCCAGCTGCTTATTCTGTTCCTCCAATGCGCTTAACCGTTTCAGCAGCTCTTCCATTTCCTCATCTCCCATCTCCGGCTCCGCCAACGCCGCGTACAACCGTTCCCACGGATAACGGGGTCCCGGACAGTTCGGCTTATTCACCGGATTGATTTGATAGTGCCCGATCACATGATAAGGGTCGAACGGGAAGTCTTTTCCCCATTTATCTCTAATGTACTGTCTGATGTAGCGGTGCAGCCACACGGTGGAGGCGAATTGAGCCTCCGTCAGTTCCCCGTCGTAGCCTTCATGCTCGATGGAGACGGTGTACAGGTTCGGATTCACGTTCATCGCCTTGACGACGGGTGCCGTCGCCAGGCTGAACTGCTCCGCCGGAATGCCGTTGGCCCAGGCCATCCGGTCGATGGACACGTATTGGTGGATGCTTCCGTCCTTCCCTACGCCGAAGTGTGCGGAGGACACGTCATTGTTCGGATCCGTGAACCAGTTGTCCATGCTGCTGAGTGTTCCGACCGAAACGTGCTCGACGATGACGAATGGAATATGGCCGTCCCTGCTGCTGGAATTCGTGTTGGCGTTGCCCTTCCATTGTATCTCCATTCGGACGCACCTCCTTTCCTGTCGCTCGGAGAGATTCCGCTCCTCACGATATTGTATTCGGGAGACACGCCGTTTGACAACGAATCAAGCCATCC
This sequence comes from Oryzibacillus soli, assembly GCF_051594765.1. Lineage (NCBI taxonomy): Bacteria > Bacillati > Bacillota > Bacilli > Caryophanales > Paenibacillaceae > Oryzibacillus > Oryzibacillus soli. The sequence continues at coordinate 22,168 of NZ_JBPPGJ010000009.1, read as the reverse complement.
ACATCAGAGCGGCCGGAATCCGCTTCATTCGGCTCGCCCCTGGCGTATGATCCGGTTCCGGTCAGGAAATCCTATCCGGGACAAGTAAGAATCAGGAGGGCGTACCATGTCCATATTGCTCCGGCTAGCCTGCTTATTGGCGCTGACACTTCTCTTCTCAGGCTGCACAAGGGATATCCGGGATCCCGACCGTCACGGCGAAGGGCTTCGACCTTCTCCAGGACAATCCGCATCCGAAGCCCAGAGCCCGGAGAGCAGCGCACTCGAGGACGGTCCCCGGACCAACGGCAAATTGGATATCCATTACTTGAAGCATCATCTGAAGCCCGGCCTGTCTCAGGCCCAGGCGGTGGACACCTTCGGAACCGGCTACAAGATCGTCGTCCATCCCGAGGGCGGCACCGCCATGTGGAGATACGACTTCGCCGATACCGGCTATCAATTCCAAGCCACCGGCGCAACCGTCGGGACTAATGTCGCCCAAGCGGACATCGACGGACTGCGGAAGGGTATGGTCCACATGCAGCTCTTTATTGGGTGGGAATCGGACAAGCAGGTATCCGGCTACAGTGAGCTATACTATGTGGACGACACCGCAGCAGCAGGTCTTCACAAGGTTCGGCTGTACACCGTATATCCCGACGGACACAGCACCGATCAGGAGATCCTTGCCCGGTGATGACCGCAGCAAAAAGGCACGGCCCCTGACGGCCGTGCCTTTCTCTTATTTGTAGCCTCTCCCCCGGGTCAGTACGCAGGGGACCCCTTTGCCGAGCGCTCCAGGCTCCGACATTTTCTCCATGTACCGGATCCCCCGCTGGCATTTCGTCTTGCAGGCCTGGCACACGTCGGAGGTGACGACCTTCATGTTGAAGCGATTCCGGTCCAGCCCCGAGGGTGGATCGTTTTTCTTTTTGGCGTTCCCTTTGGCCATGTGTAACACGAACCCTTCTTCCGGTTTTCGCGAGCAGCGCGTACCACAGAATATGCGGCAGACGTCCATGATGTCCCGGTCCGGGCGGGCAAAATGCAAAAAAACCTTCGGCCGCAAGGGCTGAAGGTTCAAGGTTCGGTACGCATGCCGAGTAGCAGAATCGAACTGCTAATTGTGCATTACGAGTGCACTGTTATACCATTTAACTAACTCGGCGTGTAAAATAACGGCAAGAAGTATTATAAAACAGCGCACCAAAAAATACAATCCAAAATTTATCGACGGCAATTTACGATGATTTTCGTCAAATTTTATTAATAATTAGTAAAAAGTACCTTTTGTTTTGGTCCTAGTGATGATAAATTAACATTAGTATAAAGAGGGGGAGAGCTAGATGGACATCCAGATCCAGATGCTGGGCACCGGTAGCGCCTTCGCGACCCAATATGACAATAACAACGCGCTTTTTACATGCAACGGATACCGCTTGCTTGTGGATTGCGGCGTAACGGCTCCGCGGGCACTGCATCAGATGGGCATTCCGTTCGACGAAATAAACGGCATTTTCATCAGCCATTTGCACGCCGATCACGTAGGGGGGCTGGAGGAATATGCCTTCCAAATGTATTATGTCTATAAGAAACGCCCCGTCCTGTGGGTTCCCTCCGTCCTCCGCACTCCCATCTGGGAGCACACCTTGAGAGGCGGCATGGAGAATCCGGCGGAGTGCATCGATACGCTGGAGCATTATTTTGAAGTGAAGGAGCTTGAAGCCGGCATTCCCCAGGAGATCCATCCCGGTCTTACACTCGAGATTATGCCGACGCTGCATATTCCCGGCAAGCCCAGCTTCGGGATTTATATGAACGATGCCCTCTATTTCTCCTGCGACTCCATGTTCGATGCGGAGCGTCTTACGGCCTTAAGACGGGAACGCGGCTTGAAGCATGTACTGCACGATTGCCAGCTGCAGGGCAAGGGTTATATCCACGCGACGCTGGACGAGCTGCTGACCCTGCCGGACGAGCTGCAGGCCATCACCCGGCTCATGCATTACGGGGATGCCAAGGAACAGTTCGAGGGGAAAACCGGACGGATGACCTTCATAGAGCAGAGGGTTCCGTATACGTTCACGGTGTGAGCTATTCCCGGGGCCTCTGCATAATTCCCATCCTTCCGGAGCATGCTAAACCCCGGGAGGCGATTGATATGCCATCGAATATGAACCAACAGAACCAGCAGGAGCAAGTGGTGGCCGTACGCAAAAACGGCGACGGAGACATCGTGGAACTGAAGCTCACCTCCGGCCAAGTGGTGGATTACAAGCAGGCCCAGCAGATGGCCAAGAACGGCCAGATCCTGAATGTCAATGTGTTCCGCGGCCGGGACGGGGACGAGCATCTACGTTCCAATGCCGACGGAGATCCGACCAACAATCTGGATAATCTGCCACTCTTCTGAAGGCGCAAGAACCCCCCGGTCCGTCAGCGGATTCCGGGGGGTTCTTGTTTTCTCTTACAGCTCTTTGGTCATCCGGACATGCAGAATCCCTGCATCCTGGAAAGGCTCTCCCGGCTCCGTCCGGTATCCCAGGCGATGGTAGAAGCCCTCTGCGGTGCACTGCCCGTCCAGCAGGGTGGAGGCCATTCCGCATGCACGGGCGTCGTCCTCCAGCGCTTGGACCAGGATGCGGCCGATGCCCTTGCTCCGGTACTCCTTCAGCACCGCGATCCGCTGCAGCTTGGCCACACCGGGGCGATACTCCTTCCAGCGGCCCGTCGCCGCCGGCTTGTCGCCGTCCAGCAGCAGAATATGGTGACAGGCTTCGGGAGACACGTCATATTCGTCCATCTCCAAATCCTCTGGCACCTGCTGCTCTTCGACGAATACCTTGATCCGGATGCCGAAACAGGCTTCCAGCTCCTCTTGGGTGGTCACTCGGATGGTGTTCACTGGCTTCTCTCCTATCATGGTTACAACCTGCTTGTTCCATGATAGCCCCGTCTGCCCCCATCCGTCAACGACTCCTCCTTACCGGCGGAACGAAAACCGTTCCTTTCGAACTCCTGTTGTCAGCTCCGAAAAGAAGCTGGCAGCTCCGATGGCGGCTCCCAGCAGCATACCTCCTAGAACCTCCATGGGCATATGTCCCAGCTTCTCCTCCAGGAGCGCCTGCTGCTTCTCATGATAAGGTCCAGGGCGGTCCTGCTCCAGCTCTTCCACCCGCTGGTCCAGCTCATTGACCTCCATGGCGATTTCTCCCGCCCGACGGCGGATTCCCATGGCATCATACATCACGACAAGGCCGTACAAGGCGCTGATGGCGAATTCGATGGAGCCGAAGCCTTTTTTCATCGCTGTATAGGTCGCCAGAGAAGAGACACCCGCCGAGTGGGAGCTGGGCATGCCCCCAGGCTCCACCGCCATGGACCACTCCCATGTGCGGGTCTTCCAATAATGAACCGGCACCTTCAGAAGCTGGCCTGCGGCAACGCCGGCCAGCGCAGTCGTCAAAGCTCTGTTCATATTCTCACCCCTTACGCTATAGAATGGAAAGGAACTCTTTTTTCTATGCCTGCTCCGGGGAGGGAACTTCATCAAGTACCGTCACGCCGCAACTTCTGGTACAATAGGATGGGTATAAGAACGGATGAAGGAGATTCAAGACGATGAATATCGCCTTTTTTCTATTGCCCAAGCAGGAAGTGGTCTGTCTGTCCATTCATGCCACCCTGCGCCAGACACTGGAGCGGATGGAATATCACCGGTACACGGCCGTGCCGATTCTCCGGGATGACGGAACGTATGCCGGAACCGTCACGGAAGGAGATCTGCTGTGGTTCTTCAAGAATCAGACGGACTTAACCTTTGAAACCGCTCACTTGCACCGTCTCGACGAGATTCCTCTGAGAATGCAGAATGCCACGGTCCGCATCGACTCCAACATGGAGGATCTGATCCGGCTGGCCAAGGTCCAGAACTTCGTTCCCGTGGTGGATGACAGCGACAAGTTCATCGGCATCGTACGCCGCAGCGACATTATTGAGTACACGGCCCGCCATATGCTGGACAGAGCCGCCAGCGACCGTTGATCCGCAATTATCTCTATGCTTCGTCCATGAAAAGACCCGGCTGCCGGCTCTAAGAGCTTGGCACCGGGTCTTATGCATCCTATAGAGCGCTTCGCCGGTCACCCGAACCCGCGGTTGCGCTGCAGAGCCAGCTGGCTCTTCACCGAGACGAAACGGACCACACCGACCAAGGCCCCTGACACCCCCAGCATCAGAAAAGGGAGCATGCCGTACAGATAACGGTCCACCGGAATGAAGATCTGATGGATCCCCCAGAATAGAGTCAGGCATACCGTCAGGTATGCGTAAGGCCGGCTTCCGCGGAGCGTCATCATAGGGAGAACGGCCAGACCCGCGTAGACAATCACGAAGTGAAGCTTGTTCAGAAAGGCGTAATACCACGCGTACACCGACGGCGGGTACATGCCGACCCATAGGGTGCGGAAGAAGACCTTGAATTTCCCAACGGTGAACCACCGGATCCATAGCCAGGGATCCTCCCTCAAGCCGGCCCGGACCCGCTCCAGTCCCAGAGCGAACTGTCCTTCCTCGGGCACCCGGGACCAATCGATGGTTCCCATGAAGTAAGGATCCGTCCCCCCCAGGAACGGGTTCCCTGCCTCTCCCCTCGCTACCGGTATGAAAGCGTGGAACGTAACGGCATTACGGATCCACCAAGGGAGCATGACAAGAGCGAACGCGCCAACTCCCCGCAGGATCAGCGGCACGAACAGCCTCCTGTGGCGAACCCACAGGAACAGGTACGGAACGGCGGCCAAGGGCAGAACGTTGGGACGGATCAGCACCGTCATGCCGAGCAAGAAACCGGCCCATAGATGGTCCCGGCTCCGGTTCTCCTGGATAATCCGGACCTGTACGTACAGAAGCGCCGTGAAGCACGTCAGGAACAGCACCTCGGTCAGAATCAGCGACGCCGACCAGACATAGGACGGATACACGGCGGCCATTAGGGCAGCGATTAGCCCCGCGGCCGGATGAAACAGCCTTCGGCCGATCAGGTAGATGAACCAGACAGCCCCTAATCCGATGAAGCACTGCACGTAGCGGATCAGCATCAAGGTCGGCTCCAATGGGTCATGCCCGAAGACGCCGAACATGAAGGTCAGGAACATGGGCAGCCCCGGCGTGACCAGCGTGTTGGGCATCGTGTCCCGGTAGGCATAGATCCCTTTATCCAGCAGCTGCAGAGCCAGCTTGGTATAGTTCAGCTGGTCCCACTCCAGCGGATCGATCCGGCCGTACCACAGGTAATGAAGCCGGAGGAACAGCGCCAGGCCCAGCACGCCCAGCATGGCGTAGGTATAGCGGCGGTCATGTGTCGTCATGCTCTAGGCTCCCTCCCTGCGTGCAGCTGCCTGCGGCGTTTCGGCCTTCAGAATGGCCAGCTCTTGGGCCAGCCGGGTGGTTCGGCGGTGCAGCTTGGAGATCACCATAGTCAGATGCAGGGTGAAGGCCAGGGAGAACAGGAGGCCGATCAGGAACAGAAGCGACGGCGCGTAATGGACGTGCATGATCCGGGATAACCGCTCCAGCAACCCGGGGAAAAAGCAGAAGACGGTCATGGACAGACCGAGCACCAGCCATAGAAGGGCGTAACGCTCCTCGATCTTCCTCCGCCGGATCAGCTCTACGGTAGCGATCAAGAAGGACAGGCAGAAGACGGCGGCGGCTTCGTATACGTTCATGACCGGGCCTTGCCTCCTTCCCGCAGCCGGGTCATCACCACGGCCAGCGATACCTTGATCATATAATACATGGACTTCAGCGGCGTGATTGAGGAATGCCCCGCCTCCCGCTGCCGCATCCGCACGGGAGTCTCCTCCACTCGATAACCCTTGCGAAGCAGGAGAACGATGGCCTCCACTTCCGGATAATCGTCCGGATAGTAGCCAGCGAAGAGGCGGATGCCGCTGCGCCCGACGGCACGGAAGCCGGAGGTGGGGTCGGACAGCCGGCGTCCGGCCATAAGCCGGATCATCCACGTGAAGAAGTGGATGCCCGCTCTTCGGGCTGCGGTGGACCGATATCCTTGGTATTCCATGAACCGCGAACCGATGCAGCACTCGGTCCGGCCCTCCCGGACGGGATCCAGAATCCGGTACAGCTCTGCTGGATCGTGCTGTCCGTCGCCGTCAATCTGGACGGCGATATCGTATCCGTGCCGCTCCGCGTAGAGGTAACCGGTCTGCACGGCTCCCCCGATGCCCAGATTGACGGGTAGATCGATGACCCGGGCCTGGCCGGTCCGACGGGCCACCGCCCCGGTGGCGTCCGACGATCCGTCGTTCACCACGACGATATCCATCTCCGGCTGATGCCGCTTGATGGAGAAGAGGACCTGGGCAATGCTCTCCGCTTCATTATAAGCCGGTATAATGGCCAATGTTTTCATCCGCAGCTCCTTCTTTCTTACAGGCTAAGAATCCCCACCCTTCACTATTCCCTGCCAATTCCGCCTCTAAACCCCTTCCCATGCAAAAAAACCGCCTCCCCGAGGAGGCGGCTTCCGCCGGCCATTTAATGAAAAAACCTTTCCGTAAGGCTGCCCGCTGGCACCCGGTGAGGCACATCCTATTGGCCGCCGCCCAACAAGAGCTTGCGCTCCTCCTGAAGCTTGCGGATCCGCTCTTGGTAAGCCGCCGTCTGCCCGCTCAGAACCTTGCCCGGCAGCAGATGGCACAGCCCGTCCTGTTGGAATTCCTCCGAATCTATGTAGATGGCCTCTATGAAGCCTGCCGCCTCATCATACAAAACCTCGACCGCTTCCGCCTCCGCGTCGGCAGCGCGGCTGAACCACCCTTCCCGAAGGGCCCTTCTGCAGGAGTAGTACCTGCCCTGAAACAAGATCCCGTCCGGCGTGATCCACGCCGTTCCTACAGCCATCTGACTCTGATCGACAACCATTCTTCCCGCTCCCTTACCGTTTGACCGCCCGCTCGATGTATATATCCGCTGTCGGTTCTTCTATTCTAGCAGGCACCGCATCCCTCGTCAGCGGTAAATAATAGGAACGGGCCGAAGCCCGCAGGCTTCAGCCCGTAATGGTCGCAATCCACTCGTTCTTCGTCAGCGGCTCCTTGCCCTGTTCCTTGCATTCCTTGACATAGATGCCATACAAGGTGTCCATGTAATCCTCCGGCAGCTCAACAGGAATGTCGCAGGCTTCCTTGTCCCCGCAGCAATTATGGCTCTTCATCCGGATGCGCCTCCTTCATAAGGTATGGATCTGTTACTCCTCCATCTTACCTTACTTGAAGAGAAATCGCTCCTGCGAGGCACGATTGTTCTGAAACTGTCATAATTAAAGCCGCTTACATCCCCTCTCTAAGATAACCAAGTCTCTCCCTTGCGGGGACCGGCTTTTTCTCCGTCTGCTGTTCAACAACGATTCCTATCTGGATCCTTTTATTTTGTAATCTACAATACAGACAGGAGCGACAAAAATGCTATATGATACATTTCGTATCTAACGAAATAGATGATGAAAGGTGGAGTCCCGCAATGGTTCATTCTCTGGAGGGCAGGCGGCTGTACCGTTTGATCCCTCTCTTCCTCGCAGCCTTGCTGGTTGGAGGGCTTTTTTCGTTCGTGCTGACCGCCCGGGCACAGGCCTTGTCCCTGAGCCAATTTACGGCTGGCCCGAACACCGCCAACAACGCCATGGAGCTATCTTGGGTCAACCCCGACGATACCAGCTTCTCCAAGATCAAGATTTACAGGCAGACCGGTACGGATACGGGAAGCTGGTCCTTTATTAAGGAAGGAAGCCTCTCCTCCTATACCGACGTGATCTCCGGCATCAAGCTGTACACCACGTATTATTACAAGCTGGAGGCCTATAACAAATCGAATCAGCTGATGGGCGAGCCCCTCTACGCATCCGCCCGGCTGCGCGCCGGCCCCATCACCTTCTCCTCGTGGGCGCTGGAGAACAGCGGCACGGCTACTTTTGCCAACCACACCTACTACGAGCTACGGGCCGAGTTCCTCGCGGAGGAAAATATCTCGTCCATCGCATACGAGTATTCGCTGAACGGCACGACCTGGCTGCCCTTCGTGGAGCTGGCATCAGCCGCCGTAACCAAGAAGCCGACGGGCGAGTGGTACAGAGCCGTCAAGACCGACCTCTACAACCTTCCGGATGGTACCCACAAGATCCGCGCCACCGCCAAGGATGTGAGCGGAGATATCCTGACCGAGGAACGGACCTTCCTGAAGGACGCCACCCGGCCCAACGGAGTCACGAATGCCTCGGCGGACGTCAGCACCCCCGATACCCATAAGCTCGCTTGGGTGAATCCCTCCTCTGATTTCCACCATGTGGTCATCCAACGCCGCATTCCGGATGTGAACAACTCCTGGAGCGACGTGACCGCGACGCACCAAGGAAATGAATACAGCGTGTCCGCCATATCCGGATTGACTTACGAATATGCCATCTCCACCTACGATGCTGTTGGGAACAAATCCGTCCAAACGGTTCCGCTGACCGTCCAGTCTCCCATGACCGCTCCGGTGGTGGATGAGATGAAGCCCGACGCCAACTCGATCACCAACGAGAAGAACGTCTCTTACAGTGTGAAGATCCGGGACAATGTCCCTGTCACCTCCATCCTGGTGGAGGCTTCCGCCAACGGAGGACCTTGGCAGCCTGTCAACGCCTCGACCCAAGCTCCCACAGCCAAGAACAACTACTATTCCGTAAGCGGAACCTACAACCTGGAGAGCTACGGCGAAGCCACCCTGGTTCTCCGAGCCACGGCCAAGGATACGTTAAACCGGACGGTTACTGCGGATCGAACCTTTACCGTGGACCGCGTCGCTCCGGCCGCACCCGCCAACCTGACCGCCACCACCCAATCCAACGGCTCTCTGATCAGCTGGAGTCCCGTTCCGGGCGCCAAATCCTATACGATGACCCGTCTGGCGGATGACGTGAACGGCATCGGCGCCGCCATCTGGACCATCAATGCGCCAGGCGTCAGCTACGTGGACGGAGGTGTGCTCGGCAAGCCGGCCACTTATACCGTGTCCGCCAAGGATGCAGCCGGTAACATCGGACCGGAATCGAAGGTGACCACGCTGCGCACCAACGGTCCCAGCCTGACCTTAACCGCCGGCAATGAAGTATATACCAATCAGCCGGCCTATACCGTGCGGGGCACCACTACGCCGGGAGCGACGGTAACCGTCAATGGTGTGGCTGCTGCCGTCGGCTCGAACGGAGCCTTCAGCGCCTCCATTACACTCCAGCCCGGTGTCCAGACCCTGACGGTCAACGCAACCCAAACGTCCGGGACGACAACGCTCAAACAGAAGGTCGTCTTGGATCAGGATAAACCCTCCGTTACCGGCTTAACTCCGGCTGACGATTCCGTGGTCAACGGATACAACAAGGACCTGTATGTCACGGCTACGGACCCCGGAGCCTCCGGCTTTGACAAGATCGAATTCCAGGTATCACTGACCGACGGACTGTCCTGGAAAACCTTCGGCGTGAAGACCAAAGCCGAGCTTAGCGAAAGCAATTACACGACCTATTCCAACGGCAATGTCCATCTCTATTGGAACACCTTCACTCCCATCGATGGCGTGGGCGAGCTGACCGACGGTCCATACAAGTTCCGCGTCTTGGTGTACGACCGCGCGGGCAACGTATCGGACGGGATTCCGGTCCGGATATGGCTGGTCGACAACACCTCATACCGGGCTAACATCGGGGTGCCCTCCGGCTTCAAGGCGGAGAACAAGATCGAGGAGATCAAGCTCACCTGGATCAAGAACGTAGACACCTACACCAAGAAATACCGCATTCTCCGCTCCACCAGCCCCACGGGCGCCTTCACCGAACTGACCACGACCACGTACGATTATTATTCGGATAAGACCGTTTTTAACGGAACCAAGTATTATTACAAGATCCAAGCGCTGACTAACGAGGGGGTCGAAAGCCCGCTCTCCGCTCCCTTGGAGGCAGAAGCCCTGATCGATACCATCGCATCGCCCATCAACTCCACCACACCTGCGGAAGGAGCCCGGATCGGCGGAGCCGCGCCGTATATGGATGTGTACTTCAACGAAAACTCCCGGAAGCCCATCGCATCCATTCAGCTTCAATATTCCAGGAACGCCGGTCAAACCTGGAGCAACGCCTTGTCCTACAAAACCGGGCCGCACAGCGGATGGAGCTATGATTATTACAGGCTCTATCTGGATTCCGCTCTTGTTCCCGAAGGCAGCCTGCTCTTCAAGATCACCATTACCGATGCGGACGGCAACGTAACGGTCAAGACGCTGACGCTCACGGTGGATCTGACGGCGGAGGTCCCGGTTCTCAGCTCCATGACGTCCGTGGACGGGATGGTCCTTATGCAGTGGAATCCCATTACAGCCGAGGATTATGACCGGATCTTCATTTATCGAGCCGACAAGAGAGACGGCATCTATTACAACTACAAGACCGAAACGAACGCCGCCGTCACCTCGTACACCGACAATTCCGTCACTCCCGGCAGCGTGTATTATTACAAGCTGGTCTTCCAAGACAAGACCGGAAACCAGGGCGAGACGGCCATCTTCCCGATACAGGTCGTGGATGACGCCCAGAAGCCGGTCATCCACTTCATTGCTCCGGCAACGGGAGCCACCATAGGCGGAGATTCCCTCACCATCAGCACGAAGCTGTCGGATAACCGATCCGTGACGGGTACGAAGGCCGAATATTCCCGCGACGGAGGCAAGACCTGGACGCTCGCAGCAGACGGCTTCTCCCAATCAGGTACCTACTATTACGGCTGGAACCTGAAGGGACTGCCTGAAGGGACCTATATCGTGCGCATCTCCGCCTGGGATGCGGCGAACAACATCGCCACCGCCGACGTCACCTACACACTCGACAAAACGGTCAGTCCCGTAACCAGCTATCAAGTGATTCCGGAAGAGAACTCCATTCTCTTGAAGTGGACTCCCATCACGGATCCGGATCTTCCGGACTATCATCCGTACCGAATTCTGCGCAGTACGACACCGGGCGGCCCTTACGGCTCAGAGATCTCCCTGGGCAAGACAGAAACCCAATACCGCATCACCGATCTGAACCCGAAGACGACCTACTACTTCGTCATCAAGACCGTAGACAAATACGGCAACGTGGCCTACAGCCAGGAGAAGTCCGCTTCCTATCTGGCGGATACCACCCCGCCTGTCGTGGTCAGCATTACACCGGCTACGGGCTCGACCATCGGCGGAACCGGAGAGCCGTACGTGAAGCTGGAATTCCGTGAGAATGCCGGCTATGTGGGAACCAGCGCCGTCTTCGAATACACCACTGACGGCACAATATGGACGCCGCTGCAGGGCACTGTCGGCGGGCCCAACGCTAACGGGACGCTGTTCTATTTTGCCCAGTACTGGAAAATCAAGGACTTGCCTTCGGGCACCTATTCCGTCCGGCTGACCGTGAAGGACGCCTCCGGCAATACCGCTTCCGCCACGGCCGTCTACGAGATGGACCACACGCCTCCCGCCGCGCCGAAGAATCTGATCGGACGCTACGGCTCCGGCATCGTGAACCTGACCTGGGAGAAGCCGGCGGATGTGGATCTCAAGAAGTATAAGCTGTACCGCGCCACCAGCGAGCAAGGCCCCTTCACCGTCATCAAGGACGATGTGGCCAAAACCGCCGTCAGCTATACCGATTCCACCATTCAATACGGCTTGACCTATTACTACAAGCTGACAGCCGTGGATCAATTCGACCAGGAGGGCGCCGTATCCAATGTAGCCGCCGCATACGCCCTGCAGGATTCCATCCCGCCGTCGGTCCAGAACATTACACCTGCCAGCGGAACCGTTCTGTCCCCGACGACCTCCATAACCGTCACCGGAACCGATAACCTGTCCGTGTCCAGCATCCTGCTGCAGATCTCAACGGACGGCGGAGCCACCTGGACGGAGGTCGGGACGAAGGCCGCCAGCGGCAACAGCGCCACCTTCGACCTGGCGACCGTCACCTTCAACGGTCCCATTCAGATTCGCGCCGTCGCTTACGACTCCTTCGGGAATGCCAGCACCGGCGGACCGGTCCGCAGCTACACGCTGGATGGTCAAGGACCTGGGAAAGTAACCGGGCTGCGCACCGTTCCCGGCGAGACTACGGTGTACCTGAAGTGGAACGCCGTTACGGACGCGGACATCGACTACTACACCGTGGAGAAAAAAGGCCCCACCGATCCGGATTTCGTCGCTGTCGGCACTTCTGACGGAACGATCGCCAGAACCATCACCGGTCTCGAACGGCTCAAGACCTACCAATTCCGCGTCGTGGGCTACGATACCCGCGGGAACCGGGGAACCCCTTCGGACCCCGTCACGGTCACGACCGTATCGGACGGACAGCCGCCGGTCATCAGCGAGCTAGGCCCCAACGGCGGCAGCTATGACCAATCCGTACCGCTCACCGTCAAGGCCACAGACAATATCGGTACCGTAGGACTCAAGCTCCAATACTCCCTGGACCGCCAAGCCTGGACCGACATCGTCACCTTGGAAGAAGGCAGCGGCACCGCTTCCTATCCGTGGAACACCTCCGCTCTGGCCGAGGGAACCTACTATGTGCGCGCCGTAGCCTGGGATGGAGCGGGCAATATCAGCGACCAGACCGGAACAGCCAAGTTCGTCCAGTTTGCCATCGATCATACCCCTCCGGCCATTCCGACCGGCTTCAAGGCGGCTGCCAATGCCTACAGCATCGTTCTCACTTGGACGGCACCGGCGGAAGCCGATCATGCCGGCATGAATATTTACAAAGCCGAAGCGCTTGCCGGACCTTATACCCTGCTGAAGGGCAAGCAAGCTGGCACCACCTATACGGACGAAGCCGTCACAACCGGCAAGATCTATTATTATAAGATCAGCTCGGTGGACCGTGCCGGTCTGGAGGGCGGGCAAACCGCCGCCGTCTCTGCACAGCTGCCTGCCGATACGGCTGCACCGGCGATTACGTCTCTCACACCGGCGGACGGTTCCATGCTGGGCTCCAACCCGGTCATCAAGGTCAAGGCCAGCGACAATTACCGGCTTGCCCAAGTGACTCTGGAGTACCGCAAGAAGGGAGCATCCGCGTGGACTCCGCTGTACGCTGCACCAGTCACGGGCAGAACCGCCGATGTGGATTATACCTGGAACACGTCCCAGCTGGAGGAAGTCCCCTATGAGGTTCGGGTTCAAGCTAAGGACGCAAGCGGCCTGACCAGCAGCTGGATGACGTTCACCTATACCTTGAATATGTACGCCCCGAAGGCACCGGTCTTGTCGGGCACTCCCGGAGGCTGGACCGCTTCCTTAACCTGGACCGGCAATACGGAATCGGACTTCAAGGAATACCGCATTTACCGCAGCCTGGTGGTGGATGGCTCCTTCGAGAAGATTCATACTACCACCGCTCTCGCTTATACCGACAAGTCGGTGAATCCCGGCGTCCGCTACTACTATCTGGTGGAAGCCGCGGACACTTACGGCAACACCTCCCGGAGCAACGTCATCAGTCTGGTGCCCACCAATGAAGACGCCATTCTTCCTGTCGCCAGGATCGAATACACCGGCAGCACCTATCTGGGAGACACCATTCAGTTCAATGGCCTGAAATCGACGGACAACGTACGCATTGACCGGTACGAATGGAACTTCGGCGATAACGGCACCAGCATCATCGGGGAACCGACTCACTCCTACATGACGGAGGGAACCTTCAACGTCACCTTGAAGGTCTATGACCCGAAGGGCAATTCCAACACGGCGACCGTCCGTATCGTTGTCGTCGATCAGCCGGTCAAACCGACCGGATTGTCCGCAGAGCCCGGAGATCAGCAAGCGTATCTCACCTGGAGCGCCAATCCTGAAACCAACGTCACCGGCTATCATGTCTATGGGCTGGTGAATGGGGCTTGGAGCCGGTATACCACGACTTCCGTTACCGGCACCTCGTATCTGCTGAAGGGCTTAACCAACGGCACGGAATACGTTCTGGCGGTCACCGCCGTGAACCAAGCGGGAATCGAGTCCGAGAAATCCCAATCCGTCCCCGTTACTCCGGCGGTGCAGCAGGTCAAGACCGTCGCACAGGCCATCAGCAGCAATACCGGCTTGAAGCAAACCGTAGCCGGGTATATCGTCGGCACCACCGCCAGCGGAACGGCGGCCCTGCCCTTTGACTTCGCCGCTCCCTTCCCGACGGCCACCACTCTCCTTTTGGCGGATCAGCCCGGGGAAACAGCCGCTGGCAAAATCCTGGTCGTCCATCTCTCCTCCGGTGTGGCAAGAGCCGCGCTGAATCTGATGGATAACCCGCTGAACGACGGGAAGAAGCTGCGGATCAAGGGCGATCTGCAGGCTTACCTGCAGCAGCCCGGTATGACTAACATTACCCTGTTCGAGCTGCTGTCCATGGATCTGGAGGATGTGACTGCGGACCGCGACGCCCTGCAGATCGGTTTCGCCAGTGGAGACAGCATCAGCTCCGTCACCTCCAACGTAACCCTGCCGGTCACGGGCGCCAAAGGCTCCGCCATCACTTGGGCCAGCAGCGCACCGACGATCATCGCCCCAGACGGCAAAGTCACCCGCCCGGCGGCAGGAACCGGCGACAAATCCGTCACGCTGACGGCTACTCTCAAGAAGGGCACGGAAACCGCGACGAAGAGCTTCACGTTGACGGTGAAGCAATTGACGGCCTACTACGGACCGGGGCAGTATGAGGATACGAATGCCGCTCTGCAGTATCAACCGGTCTGGATCACCTACGGTAGTGCGGAATACTCCGGCGGTTCCATCAAGGGTTTCAGCGAAGCTGGTTCTTCCTTCACATTGAACTTTAAAGGAGAGTCCATTCAGATCTACGGTCTAAAGTCTCCGTACAACGGCATCGCAGAGGTATTCCTGGATGGTGTCAGCAAAGGTACCGTAGATTACTACAGCAACACGGCACAATTTCAGCAGCTTATCTTCGAAGCCAACGGTCTATCCGGCGTCAACCATACGATCAAATTGGTCAACACCGGTAATAAGAATCCTAAAGCACTAGAATCCAAGATCAATGTGGACTACATCAAAGTAAAGGAGACTCTTCCCCAGGCGCCGCTTGGTCTGAAGGCCACTCCGCAGCTTTCCAAGATCAGCCTTACTTGGGATGCGGTGAACGGCGCCGTCGGCTATAACATATACCGTAGCACGCAAGCCGGTTCCGGGTATGTGAAGCTGAACGGAGCTTCGGTGACCACCGCCACCTACACCGACACTGCCATAGCTGAGAACACCATGTACTACTACGTGGTGAAAACCGTCGGAGCATCCGGTCTGGAGTCCCTTCCT
This sequence comes from Oryzibacillus soli, assembly GCF_051594765.1. Taxonomy (NCBI): domain Bacteria; kingdom Bacillati; phylum Bacillota; class Bacilli; order Caryophanales; family Paenibacillaceae; genus Oryzibacillus; species Oryzibacillus soli. The sequence continues at coordinate 6,775 of NZ_JBPPGJ010000009.1, read as the reverse complement.
TCCGCGGAAGTGTCGGCGAAGCCTCTCTCCCTGATCTATTACGGTCCGGGACAGTACGAGGACTCCGATGCCTCCCTGCTCTACCAACCCAGTTGGATCGTCTATGGCCATACGGCGTTTTCCGGCGGCACCATAAAAGGCTTCACCGGTACCGCTGCTTCCGTCACGTTGAATTTCAAAGGCGGGTCCGTTCAGGTCTACGGTCTGAAGTCACCGTACAACGGCATCGCCGAAGTGTTCCTGGACGGCGTCAGCCGAGGTACCATAGATTACTACAGCAGCGACGCTCAATTTCAGCAGCTGATCTTCGAAGCTACCGGCTTGTCGGACGCCAACCATACGATCAAGCTCGTCAATACCGGTACCCGGAATCCCAAAGCGCTGGAATCCAAGATCAATGTGGATTACATGAAAGTCGGCGAAGCCCTCCCGGCTGCTCCTGCCGGACTGAAGGTTACAGCTCAGCTTTCCAAGATCAATCTGATTTGGGATGCTGTCTCCGGATCCACGGGATATAACGTGTACCGGAGCACGAAGTCAGGATCCGGTTATGTCAAGCTCAATAGCCCCCCTCTTACGGCAGCCTCGTTCATCGATTCCGCCGTAACGGAGAACACCATGTACTACTACGTGGTGAAAACCGTCGGAGCATCCGGTCTGGAGTCCCTTCCTTCCGCGGAAGTGTCGGCGAAGCCTCTCTCCCTGATCTATTATGGTCCGGGACAGTACGAGGACTCCGATGCTGCCCTGCTCTATCAACCCAGTTGGATCGTCTACGGCCATACGTCGTTTTCCGGCGGCACCATAAAAGGCTTCACCGGTACCGGCGCCTCCGTCACGTTGAACTTCAAAGGCGGTTCCGTTCAGGTTTACGGTCTGAAGTCTCCGTCCAACGGCATCGCCGAGGTGTTCCTGGACGGCGTCAGCCGTGGTACCGTAGATTACTACAGCAGCAACGCCCAATTTCAGCAGCTGATCTTCGAAGCAACTGGCTTGACGGACGCCAACCATACGATCAAGCTCGTCAATACCGGTACTCGGAATCCCAAAGCTCTGGAATCCAAGATCAATGTGGATTACATTCTTGTAACAGGTCCGGCTCCCCTGCAACCCCCCACCGTCTTAACCCCTGCTTCGGGCAACGGATGGGTGAAATTAACCTGGAGCGGCTCTGACCAAGCCGTAGGCTACACGATTTACCGCAGTATGAACAGCGGAACCGGGTACGAACGAATTGGTACCGTAACCGGCAATACTGGCTTTGAAGATAAGAATGTCATCAATGAAAAGACCTACTACTACATCGTAAAAGCCATTAACAAGAGTGGAGTCGAATCGGCACCGTCGAACGAAACGTTTGCAGTCCCGTCGAGCACGAACTATAACGGCTCCGGCATCTATGAAGATTCCGCCAATGTCTTTACCTTCAATCAATCCTGGAGGGCCCACTCGGATTCTTCATATTCCGGAACCACAATCCGAAGTGTTGATCTTCCCGATGGATCGGTAACCTTATATTTCACCGGGTCCTCAATCAAGCTTTACGGCTTGAAATCGCCGAACAATGGTATCGGAGAAATAAAAGTGGACGGAGTTAGTATGGGGAACATTGATTTGTATAGTTCGGAACGCCTTCCGAAGTCTCTCTTGTTCGAAAAAAATGATTTATCCGCGGGCAATCACAGCATATCCTTCTTGCGAACAGGGATGAAAAATGCAAACGCCCTAGAAACCAAAATCAACTTTGATTTCTTCGCAGTGGGTAATGTCTCTCTCCCTCTTCATAAGTCGATACCTCAAACCATCGAAGGAACCGCCTATGTAGAACAAAATGGTATTGGACTAACCTGGACTGAGGTATCCGGAGCATCTCACTACGTCATCGAAAGGGAGACGGTAACAAGCAGCGTCTATGGCGGTAGTTCACCGATAAAGATCACCGTCACTCAAAGCACTTATATGGATCAAAACGTTGTGGGCGGCATGCTGTATCGTTACATCATCCGTGCCTATGACGAACAAGGGATTCTTACAGGCGTTTCCAACCCCATGGAAGTGATGGCTGCAGCCTTTACGGTATCAGGCAATACGACACCAGTGCCAAGTACCGGAACCACTACACTCGTCACCGCCCCACCGGCAACTGGCTCCAAAATTTCGGCACCTGGTTCTAGTACTCCAGCACCTGATATCAGCACTCCGACACCTAGTTCAAGTAATCCGGCACCTGATTCCGGTAATCCGCCACCTGAATCACAAAAATAAACATGAACTGAGGCCCAACTGGCTGAAAAATAGCCGATTGGGCCTCTTTTATGAACGTAGTTCCCTAACATCACATCGAGCTGCTTGAACCAACTCACAAACCCAATTAGGATCCATATCATTTCATCACTCGAACATACAGCAAAATAAGCTCTTACTTCAAATGATGTTTGATGTTACAATTTGTATCAATAATAAAATACTAATTATAGGAGCGTGTGAAAAGTGAGACTAGTGTCTATAGAATCTGCAATGAACACAAGGAGAAATAATTTTGATTTCTTGCGTCTCATCGCGGCTGTATTGGTAATTTTTTCCCACTCGTTCCCGATTTCACTCGGTGGAAACAAATCTGAACCCATATATAAGTTAACAAATGGGCAGTTCACCGCTGGAGAACTTTCAGTCATTGTTTTTTTCGTAATAAGCGGTTTTCTCATCACGAAGAGTTTTGATAGGACAAAAAATGTTGGGGAGTTTTTCATTGCCAGAGTACTAAGAATATTCCCTGCTCTCGTTGTCGTTGTTTTACTAACCACCTTCATATTAGGTCCTGCAGTAAGCACCAGCTCCATTCTTGATTATTTAACAAACAAGCAAACTTACACTTACTTGACCACCATACTACTGCATCCAATAGGCAATAACGGGCAATTACCTCATGTGTTTTCTGATAACGTGCTAAAAAGTGCCGTCAATGGCTCACTTTGGACGTTACAATTTGAATTCATTTGCTACATTATCGTAGGTGTAATGGGCGCAATGAGAATGCTAAGAAAAGATCTCGTTGTCATATTACTGCTTTCAAGCATTGTGATTTCGCACTTGAATATATCAAATTACACCATATCCAATGCCGTGTACTTTACTAATTATTTTGCAGCAGGAATGATCATTTATTTATTCCGCAATAAAGTGCCGTTAACCTTTTACCTGGCGATCACCTCAGTCACAGCATTGATATTTGCTTCCGTATATGGAGTATTGAAAGAAGCGCTTATTCCATTCGGCAGCTATCTTGTTTTTTATTTTTCTCTTTCTCCACAGATAAAAATGCCGAACGTTACCAAAAAGTTTGGGGATTATTCTTATGGTCTCTACATTTATGCCTTTCCCTTACAGCAAATTATAAGCAACGTAATGTTTCCAAACATCAATCCGTATACCCTATTCCTTTTCTCTTTTATACCAACATTGATTCTCGCAATTTTATCTTGGCATTTTATCGAGAAAAGGGCCATTGCACTTAAAGGTAAGATCAATTGGGCTACATTCAAGAGGAAGGCATTGGCTAATACTACTCAAGCATAAACAATGGCCCTCAAAATAGAGGGCCTTTTATTTTCCTATGCTCGCCCAATGTTCAGCACCTGTTTTGTCGAAGAGTTCTGAAATCAATAAAATGAAAAACGGCTCCTGAATAGGAGCCGCTGGTTGAACATACACCCGTTAGGAACATCCATATGGAGTATTCTGGGTTAAACACTCCGTTAACAACTAGAGTTGTAAACACTGTTGACAAACCAACTGTGATCAGTATGGCTCCTCTTAATTGATTATTAAGCCGTATAGCTTTAATACCTGAAATGATTAGCGTCGACATAAATAGAACGTGTATGAGAATTCCTACCAACCCCACCTTAACAAGTAAATACATATAACCATTATGAAGAATCGGAACTCTATTAAACAGTTCCCCATTTAGGGACATGTAAAGTCCTAAATCAACTTGAGCACCAAATCCGTTCCCAAAAAGTTTGCGAATGTTTGAAGATGCATCGAACATTATCATGGCACGATACGCCTCATAGCCACGCCAATCCATATTTATGTCGCTGATGTTGCCGTAATCATTATCGCTACCACCAATCTCTTGCAATGAACGGCTCATTTTTTCAGCAAGTTGCTTTACCAATTCGTTATTGGTGAAATCAACTTGAGAAAATGTGAGGACCGCAAAGCACAAAAAGAACATGGTTAGAGGTATTTTTAAGCTCTTAGTCTTAGTAGTAATGATTTTTTGTTTCATGGGTATGATTGTCATAATACCAAGCATAAGGACAGTGATGATAATTAATGTACGGGAAAGCGAAGTAGCTAATGATATAAGGCACAAAAAAATACCCATTGTACTCCATAGTCTATTACCTTGAAGGAATTCAAGATTGTATTTCTTACGAAAGAGGAGTAAGCATAACGAAACAACTGTTAAGCTACTGCCCAGCCCTGCATAATTACGAATACTCGCCAAGCTTTCAGACAAAACGGAAGGCTTAAGAGCAAACTTAAATAAATGCCATGATGATGTTGCAATTCCGGCGATAACAATTGAATTTAGCACTCGGTTAAAGTTAGTCATTTGCACAAATATATGGCCGACTATAATTATTAAGATAGGAGTTGTGTAATAAACGATGTCTTTTACAATGTCCATCTTTTCGTATTGGGTCAATAATGTAGATGTAATTCCGATAAAGACAAGAAGAACAAAAGGATAGGATACTGCGAAAGGTTTATAGGTCAGTTTATAATGCCGAAAGATTTGAATTACAGTGAAGGAAAAAAGAACCAAAAAAAACAACGTAATTGATGAAAATGCTGGGATCATAAAAATAGCTATTTGTATAAGATTGGTTACCATTTAAACATCCTCCTTTTTCTCATTTGATTAACCGGAATAACGATACCCAAAGATATATGAACATTCTGCATTTTCTGAGCCCAACGACTAAGAGAATAGCGAAACGTCTGTTAAAGGATCTCGTTACATAAGAAGAAAGAATCATCAATGAAGGCCACGTTATTTATTAGTAATCTGGCCGCAGCTATTCAATGCCCTCAAATACATATTTACAGTATGCTTCAGATAATGATACATTATGTATCATAGTTAGTAAATTGATAATTTTTTTCATTAGAAAATAAAGGAGAGATCGAATATCTTGAACAAAGAAAGATACGATTTTCTTGATGTGTTACGTGCCGTAGCAGCAATTGCTGTTTTAATTCAACATTCATTTGAGAAGCACTTTGAATGGTTCAATATTATTGGACGAAGTTACTTTAAGTTTGGAGTTTTTGGAGTTTCCCTGTTTTTCCTTTGTAGTGGCTTTATCATACCAACTTCCCTTGAAAAGCACGGATCTCTAAAACGTTTCTGGAAAGGTCGAATATTCCGTCTTTACCCACTTTATATCTTCAGCATTATTTCAACACTTCTACTTATCTCTGTCAATCATCATTATGCGGGCGAATCAATGCCATCGTGGCAAAATATTTTGGTGAATTTAACCATGTTACCCAAGTTTTTAGGTCAGGAACTGATACTCCATCTTCACTGGACATTAAACTTTGAAATGGTATTCTACATTGGTGTTTCCATCTTATTTATTCTTAAAGTAAATAAATTATCAACATTCTTTGTAGCATGTATAATAGCCGTGTCCATCCTTAATAGCTTCACTGTAAACATAGCATACGGAACATTCTTGAATTTCATGTGCATGTTCACTGGAACGGTTCTATTTCGATACTTTAGCAAAAGTATCAAGTTTTCAACGGCATTTGGGACGCTTATCTTATCCATGTTGAGTGTAATAATTGTGATGTACAATGGATTTTACATTAAAGGAGACCATGGTCATTTCTTCTCAGAAACAGCAGCTTATCTTCTAGCTTACGCCTTGTTTCTAACGGTTATGTTGTTAAGCAATAAACGAATGCCCAACTTTATGTTGTATCTTGGACGTATCAGTTTCTCACTTTATATCATGCAGGATATCCCCATCGTTCTTATTCCAGATACTTTTGGATATCTAGTGCAAGCTATTATGATAATCGTATCCACGGTAATAATCGCAACAATTACATATTATTCAATCGAAAAGCCATTTATGGATCTTGCAAAAAGAAATAATCAAAGCAACCGTTCAGTGCAAGGAAAAACCATTGCTTCATAAGAAATCGCCACCCTCATTTTTACAGAGGGTGGCGATTTATCCTTTATATTTATCGTACCTATATTATGGAGCATGATTTGTATGGAGGACTAGGTGTAATACAAGCTGTATTTAAAGTGAATCTTCTATCAATCCTTATAACTAATTTCAAGATTCCCTAACCACTGCTTTACCCGAAAGTGTAACTACTCCGTTTATAATACCTTTTAAAATATGATATATTGCAATAACCAGCTTATAGCTTGCTATGAAGCCTCCTATAATCCCGGCTATAATAAAATTCAACAAAAATACAGCTGAAGTTGTCCCAAGATCTCCGTTCTTCAAATAAATAATACTACGCATACGTACAAACCCAAAGGGTAGTCCAACAATTACCCAAATTCCAAGCATGTTCGAAATGGGGCCACGGGTCTGTCAAGAATTTTGTGTAAGCTCATTTATAGGGAACTCCCCCGGGGAGGGGGAGTTGGCCTGTCTACCGTAAATGTTGACCGACCCGATCAGGAAAAAAGACCGACAGCTGCAACAGCATTTGTCCCCAGTTCTGA